>WJMB01000225.1 GCA_014728185.1 Candidatus Coatesiibacteriota bacterium | reverse complement strand
TTCATGCCCACCAGCAAGAGCCTGAGCCACACCCGGGCCAGGCGGGAGGCCGGCGATCGCGGCGCCCGCATCGCCAGTATGCCGATGATCACCCCGGAGATCATGGCCCGAACGCTCAGCGCCGACTACCGGGCGATCGATCAACGCAACGCCAGTCTCCACAGCCTGCTTAGCGGTGGTGACGAGGTCCGCCTGACCACCCCGGCGGGAACCGAGCTCAGCTTCTCCATCGCCGGGCGCGAGTTGCATCGCGATGGCGGGATCAACCACCACCCGGGCGACTTCGCCAACCTGCCCGCCGGCGAGGTTTACTGCGCCCCGGTCGAGGGTACCGCCGAGGGGGTGCTGGTGATCGACGGCTCGATGGCCCCGCTGGGACTGCTCGATGAACCGCTGCAACTCATCATCCGCGCAGGATTGGTCCGCGAGATTCTCGGCGCGTCGGCCGGGGAACTCGAGGAGGTTATCGACCCTTACGGCGAACCCGCCCGCAACATTGCCGAGCTGGGGATCGGCACCAATGAGAAGGCGATCCTGACCGGCAACACCCTGGAGGACGAGAAGATCCTGGGCACCTGCCATATCGCCATCGGCGACAATTCGACCTTCGGCGGCGAGGTGAGTGTGGCCAGTCACCTCGACGGCGTCCTGCTCGAGCCCACGCTGATCGTCGACGGCAAGACCCTGCTCCAGGCCGGCGAGCCCCGGGGCTGGTAATTGGAATCGATCCAATAGAAACTAGAGCGCTTCGGCGTTTCCCCATGGAGATAACAAACGAACACCGCCCTAGGGCGGTGTTCGTCAAATGCAACGACAAGAGCGGTTACCGCGACAGGCCTTCCTTGATGGCTCCCCAGGAGGTCTCGGTGACGGCGGAGGTCTGCTCGCCGCCGACCACCAGGTAGGCCTCGCCATCGCCGAGGGCGCTATAGTTGGCGAAAACAGGGTGGTAGTAGCTCAGGTCGTAGTTGAAGATGACATTGACGACTTCGCTTTGGATGCCCCATTGACCGTCGTCGATGTTGTCGGCTATCGGATGGCTGGGGTCGCACGGCGGCAGCGGCAAACCGTCAATCAATTGGCGCTTCATGAAAATCTGGCTCTTGGGCAGGAAGGTCAACTGGTCTCCGGCGACGGGATCAAGCTCCGAGGAGGATCCCAGGATTATCTTGCCGCCGCAGAGCAGGTAGTTGATGATCTCGCTGCGGGTGAAAAGGTAATCGGCCGTCCACTGCTCACCGATCATCAACAGGTCGTAGTTCGGCTGACCGCCATTGATCAGCGGATCACTGTTGTCGATCTGGGTGAATTCGTAGCTGCAATGGTAGGGATGATCCCCGGGTAAATCGGGATTATCGCCGTTGAGGTTTTCCTCCACAAACTCCATGAAGTTCTGGTTCAAGGGCTCGTAGCCGGGAAAATCGGTCTGCAACCCCGAGATGCTGGATGGATCGAATTCACCCATGCAGGCCACGTTCCCCGAGGTGCCGATCAGATAGTTCATGCAGTTATAGACCAGGTCCAGACCTTCGCGATTGGCCGTGTATGGATCGCCGTCGTTCGTGCTGTGGGCGTACATGGCCGCGGGGATGAACATGCTGGCGCCGGTGACGATGATTTCGGCGTCGTCGGCACCCAACGGAGCCTGTTCAATACCCAGAACGGGACTGGATTGACAGTCCCCGTTCGAAAGCGCCGAGGTCCCCGCACCGGTGAAAGCGAGAACCGATCCGGAAAGGATGAAAAGCCAGATAACCGAGGTACGCTTCATGATCATACTCCTCGGGAGTTTTTCTTTCGTTTAGTTATCGAGGTAAAAGTCCGGGCGGCGGGGCTGACATATATATCATCCAGTTACATGGACGCCGGTACCTGGAAGCCAGCTGCCGCTCTTTTTCTATGCAACTAAGATGATGTTACGGTTGCAGGTAGGTATTGTCAAGTTTCAATGGGACAAAAACCACCCGAGGCTGTATCAAATTGACTGGTTATCCTCGGGGTCGTGAGGTCGTCAAGCTTTTCAGGAAGGAACTGGAGGATTATCACACCTTCCTGAACAGGCATATAACGCTAATAGCTTGTTATTATGTGCTTTATATCTGCGCGAGCTGTCCCTGTCCATGCGTCGCCTGCTGGCGGAAAACCAGACTTGCTCTATGAGGGCACTGCAAGAGGACGCTGCAAGAGGACGCTGAGAGACGGGAAGTCGCGACTCCTGACTTGCATCCCGAGCTTACCGGTAACAAGTGGCTAAACGCAATCAAATAGCGTCTTTAGCAAATATTACTACTATTTGCTCGTCGTAGTGAGGCCTTTCGTGAGATATTTCTCAGCACCTTCGTTTTTAAATGCCGCTCTGTTGTGTTCTCGACGTAGGTTCAGTTTCAGGTGTTTTTACCTATGCTAATAGCCTGTCATATCATGCAAAGGCATCATGGAACGTGATCGGACCAAATCAGGCTGATTGGGAGCGGCTTGCCGGGCCGTAATTCTCTATTCAGATATGCTTCGCTTTTGTTTAAACATTTTTGCATTCCCCTACTACCTGTTATTACGACATTTAGGAGCCTGTGGCGATCTGCTGTCAGAGCATATACCAGTGCGCAGATATCTGTGTTAGCCAAGGATGACACTCTTCTTAATTGCAATTATAAATGCCCGTTTTG
>WJMB01000029.1 GCA_014728185.1 Candidatus Coatesiibacteriota bacterium | reverse complement strand
TGGACCTCCTCGAACCAGCCGAAGTAGCCGATGAAGGTCTGCAGGGCCTCGATCAGGTAATCCTCGCCGTCGAGGGTGAGGGCAAGCTGGATGAACTCTTCCCGCGGCTCCTCGATGGATTCTTCGGCCACGTTGGCCGCGCAGAGCACGGGCAGCAGAAGCAGCAGGCTCGGGGCGCGTCTCATCGTTCACCTCGCGGTCGGAGGGATACTCACTGGGGGGAGAAGCCGTCCAGGCCGACCTCCAGGGTCACCACGGGGGATCCGCCGTCGATATTGGGGTAGACCAGGACGACCTCGGTGCGGCCGTCCCCGTCGGCGTCCTCGGCCTCGATGGTGGTGCCCCGGGGACCGTTGAGATACATCACGTATACCAGGTGCCACTCGACGAAGTCCTGTTGACTGTCGTCGATGTAGTAGAGCTCCAGGGTGACGAGGCCGGCTGTGCCGTGGCCCAGGGCGTCGACGCGGTAGTAGCCGCAGTCACCGTAAAACTCGACCTGCCCGACCAGACGCGGGATGGTCCTGGTCGCCGGGGTCAGCGCCAGGCGGACGTTCTCCGGTCCCGTGCCGAAGAACAGCTCCAGCTCGTTCCAGCCCTCGGGGTCGAGTTCCAGCAGTGTCGGACGCAGCTCGACGCCGTACTGCTCCCAGGCGGCGGCGTACTCGCCGTCGAGGCCGCCCAGGGCCAGGTGGATCAGCTCTCCGGCGGCGTGGTGCACCAGCGCCGCCGGGTCGGGGTTCTCGTCGGCCGCCAGCTCGAATAGCTGATCGGCGTGGCTGTCGGCCATGTCGGTGTAGAGCCCTGGGAAGTCGGTGAGCGCCGCCGGGGTGTAGCCGGAGTCATTGTAAAGCCAGACCTGGTTGGCGAACTCCACCCGGCTCACCCGGCCCAGGTGAGCCGGCCACCAGGAGCCGAAGCAGAGGACCTCCTGGATGCCGTCGCCGTCAACGTCCAGGGGCAGCGCGCCGCCGCCCAGACTGCTGAACAGCGTCACCAGTCCCCGGGGCGTGGGCCGCAGCAGGACCAGCCCGGAGCTCGCTGTGACGTCGTTTCCCGCTGTGAAGGTCCAGACGGCCAGCTCGGGCTTGCCGTCGCCCTCGAGGTCCACGGCGGAGAGCCCGCCGCCGAGGGGAGCGCCGTCCAGCGTCAGCTCCAGAGAGCCGATCTCGCTCCAGCCCTCTTCGGTCATTCGCGCGCAGGTCAGACCGTCGAAGCGCCGGTGATAGTCGCCCTCGACAGTGCGCGGCTCGCAGCGGTACTCGACGCCTTCGCGCTCCAACTCCAGCGACTCGGCCGGCGGTCCCTGGCCCGCGGCGGCCAGCGCCGACAACAGCAGGCAAACGATCGATTGCAGTTTGGGCATCTTGAATCCCCCACGAGAATAAGCTGCGGTGAGCATGACCATCTCGACAAACTGCGTATGAGTGCGGGAGGGCTGCAACCGAGGGGAATGGAAAAGCTCGGTTACTGGTGGGGATTCCGGTGTGATAATGGGCCGGTCTCGTCAGCCGTTGCCGACTGCTTCCCCGGAACCACTCGAGGAAACAATGCTAAATGACCACCAGCACCGAGCAGTCGGCGTCTTCGAAGACCCGCTCGGCGACGTCGCGGCGCATGATGCGGCCGATGCTCTGGCGGCCGTGCTTGCCGATGACGATCAGCTCGATGCCGATTTCATTGGCCAGGTTGATGATCTCGATGTGGGGCCGACCGGTGCGAAGATGGGGCTGGACCTCCAGTCCGCGCTGGGTGGCCAGCTCGATCAGGTAGGCCAGGTGGTTCTCCGCGGTCAGCTTGAGGTCGCGCTCGACGCGCAGGCGCTCCTTCTCGGGCCGCTCACGGAAGTCGTTGAGAATGCCCGAATCCATCACGGCCAGCACGTGGACCTCGCTGGAGTGGGTGTGGGCCAGCCCGAAGGCCGTCTCGGCGGCGCGCAGGGAGTACTCGCTGCCGTCGGCGCAGATCAGGATCCGCTGGAAGAGGGGGCCGTTGGTCATGGTTCCTCGCGGTGATCGTGGGGGAGTAGCTGGAAAATTGGTGTTGCGAAACAGCCGCCTTGCCGGGCGGGTCAGTCGGACGGGTTGTCGACCATCGGCACGAAGAGCACACCGGTAATGTACTCCTCCTCGGGACCCTCGGAAGTGATGCGGATGCGCACCAGATCCTGCAACCCGCCGCGTCCCCGGGGGCCGACTACGACGCCGCCGGTGCGCACCTGTTCGAGGATCGCCCCGGGGATTTCCGGTGGAGCGCAGGTCAACAGGGCCGCGTCGAAGGGCGCCTCGGCGGGCCAGCCGGCGTAACCGTTGCCGTGGCGCAGGTGGACGTTCTTAAGCAACCCGGCGCGCTCGAGGTTGCTCCGGGCCAGCCTGTGCAGGCGCGGAACGGTTTCCACGCTGTAGACGACGCAGCCGCAGGCGGCCAGCACCGCCGCCTGGTAGCCCGAGCCGGAGCCGATTTCCAGCACGCGTTTGCCCGGACGGGGTGAGATGAGCTCGCTCATCAGCGCAACGATGTAGGGTTGGCTGATTGTCTGGCCGCAGCCGATGGCCGCCGGTCCGTCGGCGTAGGCGACGCGGCGGCGCGTCTTGGGCATGAAGAGCTCGCGCGGAACCAGGCCCATGGCCTCCAGGACCCGCTCGTCGGCGACGCCCCGCCGGCGGAGCTGACGCTCGACCATCTCGCGGCGACGGTGCCTGAAGCTGTCGCGATCGTTTTCACCCATGACTACTAGATTGTAGCAGAGTTCGATGACCCGGGTCTAACGCGACGACGTGGTCGATTACACAGCACCCGGGCCGTCTTGACACCCCGCGGGGGCGTTACTATACTGCCAGCGAGTTGCCAACGACCCCCCAAACCCCCCTCCGGAGGTGAACCTTGGCCGTCGATCTTCGCGGACGCAACCTGCTGACCCTCAAAGACTTCAACACCGAGGAACTCTACCAACTCATCGAGACCGGCTACGAGCTGAAACTGGAGAACAAGCGCGGCCAGGCCCATCCCCTGCTGGCCGGTCAGACCCTGGCCATGGTCTTCCAGAAGCCATCGCTGCGCACCCGGGTCAGCTTCCAAGTCGGCATGGCCCAGCTCGGCGGCCAGGCCCTCTACCTGGGACCCGACGATATCAAGCTGGGCAAGCGCGAGACCACCGAGGATATCGCCATCGTTACCTCGCGTTTCGTCGACGGCATCATGGCCCGCGTCTTCGGCCATGAGATTGTCGCCGAACTCGGCGAGCATTCCAGCGTGCCGGTGATCAACGGCCTCTCCCAGTGGACCCACCCCTGCCAGGCCCTGGGCGACTACCTGACCGTCTGGGAGAAGAAGCGCCGCCTCGAAGGCATCAACCTCACCTTCCTCGGCGACTTCAACAATGTGGCCCGCAGCCTGGTCTTCGGCGGATTGCAGCTCGGCGTCAATGTCACCGTGGGCTGTCCCGAGGTCACCATCGAAGGCAAGCCCGCCGACGAGTACGCCGATGTGCTCGAGTGGGCCGCCGAGGTCGGACCCCGTCACAACGCCGTGCTGCGTGTGCTGCACGACCCCGCCGAGGCCGTCGCCGAAGCCGATGTGGTCTACACCGACGTCTGGGAATCCATGGGCGAGAAGGGCACCAAGACCAAGGACATCTTCCAGCCCTTCCAGCTCGATGAGGCGCTCTTCGCCAAGGCCCGCCCCGACGCCGTGATCATGCACTGCCTGCCGGCAATCTACGACGAGGAGCTGACCTACGAAATCAGCCGCAAGCCCAACTCGGCCCTCTTCGACCAGGCCGAGAACCGGATGCACGCCCAGAAGGCCGTTATGGCCGCCCTGATGCATCCGGGCCACTAAGATCACTGGTAATCATTACGGTCGAGGTCAGGGACCAGTCCCACATCCCAACCGCGTAAAACGATAACGGGCCGACCTAAAGGTCGGCCCCTGCATGGCCTTTCATCGCCATTTGTTTATGCGGCGGACCGCAGGGGTCCAGACCCTCGGCTCCGCCCTAAGCATTGCATGAAAGCCCCCCACCCTAACCCTCCCCTCAGCGGGGGGAGGGGAGATGATGTAACCGCTATCGCAGGGGTCCAGACCCTCGGGTCCGCCCTAAGCGTTGCATGAGAGCCCCCCACCCCAACCCTCCCCCCAACGGGGGGAGGGTAGATAATGTAACCGTTACCGTGAAATCACGAACCGTCGCGTTTCACTTGCCGCGCTGGTCGCCAGCGTCGCCAGATAGACGCCGGGGCGATAGGCGGTGGTCTCCAGGGTGATCGTCTGCCGACCGGGTGCGGTTGCTATGCCAACGGTCGCCACAATCCGGCCGGACAGGTCGTAGATGGTGATGCTCGCCTCGCCCGCGCTCGAGGGCAGCTCGAAGCTCAGCGAGACGCCGTCCGCCGCCGGGTTGGGCCAGGGGGCATCCAGGGTCAGGACGCGCTCGACCTCGGGTACGACCACGGGTTCCGTCGGCCCGAAGCGCTCGGTGCGCCCGTCGCTATCCGTTGCTTCCAGCCAATAGACATAGCTTTCGCCGGGCTCTACTTCACGGTCCAGCCAGCGGGTGGTCTCCCCGCCCAGCGAGCCGCTGACGGCGACGGGTTCGCTCTCGCCGCGCAGGACGCGGACCGAGGAGGGCGTGTCGCCGGTGACGGACCAGGAGAGGAGGAGGCCGTCATTAAAGCGTGATACATGCAAATGAACGTCATCAACGGGGGCATCGTCACCATACCAAATGTATTTCAAATCTCCGTTCGATCTATCATAGTAGGAAATGTGTGGGTTTTGGTAACTATCCAGAGCTATCGAACTAAACTCTCCGACATTTCCTGTATCATCAAGAGTCTCAGTACTCCATGATCCATCCCATGATGCCAATTTTAGATCATGGTTGGTAACATCATGATAGCTGATAATATAGTCTTCACCTGATGTAAGGCATAAGGATGTATATGTACCTACATCACCAGGGCTATCTACAACTTCAGTATGCCATGAACCATCATAGTATGCAAACTTTAAATCTCCATTTGTAACATCATAGTATGAAATATGCCCCTGATTTGCGGAATTAAGTGCTAATGAAGTGTGTTTACCTACATCAGCGCTGTCATCAATGGTTGTCGTTGACCAAACAGAGCCGTTCCAATGAGCATATACAAGAGAATCGTTTGTTGCGTCATAATAACTAATGCGAGGTGTTCCACTTGGGAAAAGTGCGATAGAAGTGTAAAGACCTACACTTCCACTTGAAACAGGTGTTTCAATATGCCAGGAACCATCATAATATGCATAGTTAAGATTTGCACCCGTATTGCTTTCGTACGAAATACGAGGATAATCATTCGTATCTAAAGCTATTGATGTGTGCCTGCCCACGTCATTTGTCGAATCTACAGTTTCGATATGCCAACTAGAACCATCGTAATATGCATACTTAAGATCATAGTTGGTTTCATCCCAATAGGAAATGTGGGGATAGTTGTTTGAGTCGAGTGCCATAGATATGAAACCACCGATTTCACCACTGAAATCAACGGTTTCAATTTGCCAGCTATATCCATCTTCTTTAGCGTATTTAAGGTATGAGTTTGTAACGTCATAATAAGCAATATGTGCTATGTTATATGTATCAATTGCTAATGCTGTATATTTACCAACATCTCCACTTTCGTCAACAAGCTCGATATGCCACTCATCTGCGGCACCTACAATACTAGATAAAACTAAAACCAAGACAATAGCTAGCTTCTTCATCTTAAATCCTTTTATGCGGCTTATGCGATGTTTGTTAACGAAAAGATCAATAAGAGGATAGAATTTAAGGGGACGGGATGTCTAGTACCAAAATGAATAACGGGCACAATGAGATATGCTCTCAAGTGTGCCCGTTATGACTATCAAACGTCAGTTATCTGATGAACAATTACCGCAGATCGTACTCCTTGATCTTGCGGTGCAGGGTGCGCAGGCCGATGCCCAGCACCTCGGCGGAGCGGGTGCGGTTGGCGTCGTTGGCGGCCAGGGTCTTGCGGATGGCCTCGCGCTCGATCTGCTCCATGGTCCAG
>WJMB01000224.1 GCA_014728185.1 Candidatus Coatesiibacteriota bacterium | reverse complement strand
CGCTGATTGGGTGCGTCCGGCATTGCCCCCGGAACTATTATGCTTGGCTTTATTGCTTGATAATAATGCACTTATGAGTCGCGGGGCAATCGGATGGGCGTTAATTGCACGCTGTCAGGCAGGGTAGGTTATCCACCAAGCAGGCCCCTTGCGGCCGCCACTTTTAACTGCTGACAAGTGACAGGTGCATCTGCTATTACACGTGTATTATCAGCATAATACAATCGCGGCTCAGTCCGAGCAGGGCATATGATCCCTTGCTAAAGACAGGGGAGGACCTTTCGGTCCTCCCGTTTTTAAAAAGGGTCGGCCTCGAGGTCGGCCCCTGTGGTATGGCGGGCTACACCACGTTGGGCTCCAGGACCAGCTCGCCGCGGGCGAAGCGCCGGGCGTCCAGGGGAGCGATCAGCTCCGGCCGCTCGCCGCTGACGATCTCCTCGGCGAGCAGCTCGGCGGTGGCCGGGGCGATCATGTAGCCGTGGCCCGAGAAGCCGACGGCGTTGTAGAACCCGGCGAGCTGGTGATGCTCACCCAGGATGGGCTGGGCGTCAGGGGTCATGGCGTAGAGCCCGGCCCACTGGCGCACGGCCTTCACCCCGCCCAGCACGGGCAGGATGCTCTGCGCCATCCGCGACATGGCCTCGATGAACTCCCAGCCCGAGGACTGGTCCGTCCCCGGCTCCTCGGGCATCCCCAGGCCCATCAGGAAGGCGCCGTGGACCACCTGCTGGCAGTAGAGGTGGTGCTTGAAGCTGATGACCATGGGATCGAAGAGGCGCTCGTAGGGCTCGGTGACCATAATCTGGTGCCGCTCGGGGTAGAGGTCGAGCTCGATACCGGCCAGCCTGGCGACCTCGGCGGCCCAGCCCCCGGCGGCGTTGACCACCCGCCGGGTCGGATAGCGGCCCTTGTCGGTGACCACGACGGCGACACCGGCAGCGTCGGTCTCGACGGCGGTGACCTCCTCGAAGGTCCTGAGGGTGCAGCCGTTGCGTTGGGCGGCATGGGCGTAGGCGTAGTTGGTCTTGAAAGGGTTGCCGTGGCCGTCGGTGGGGCACCAGGCGGCGGCGGCCAGCTCGTCAGTGCGCAGCACCGGAACGATCTCACCGGCCTCTTGGGGGGTGACCAGGCGCGAGGGGATTTCGAGGGAGTTCTGCAGGACAATGTTGCGGCGGAAGAGCTCGACCTCTTCGTCGTCGAAGGCCAGCACCAGATAGCCGCCCTGCTCGAACTCGATGTCCTCCCCCAGCTCCTCGGCCAGATTGACGAAGCGGTCCACGGAGCGCTTGGCCAGGCGGCAGTTCATCTCGAGGCCCCACTGCTGACGCACCCCGGCGCCGCAGCGGCCCGTGGCACCGCCGGACACGTAACCCCGGTCGAGGATCAGCACGTCGTCGACGCCCCGCCGGGTCAGCTCGTAACCGACGGCGCAGCCGATGACCCCGGCGCCGATAATCACCACGTCGTAAGCCTTACCGTCCATGCGCTTCCTTCAGCTACTCCTCTTGTCACTCTCGGATACCGGGTCCATCTTGAAGAAACGTCTGGTCACGCTGAGGGCGCGAGCGGCGGCGATGTCGCGCGCCGCCGGCCTGCGCGGCCGGCTCTCGGATCGCTCCCGGGCGCAAGCCACTCTCCCCACGCCGGCAGATACGAGCTCTCCGTACCCGTACGGCGTTGAGCCCTAGGCCGACCCCTTCTCCCGGGTCAGCAGGCCCAGGTCGACGGGGTGGTAGGGCGGGCGGGCGCGCATCGGCCAGATCTCCTCCATCGGCCGCCCGGTCCGGCGGCGGATGATCCCGGCGATCAGGTGGCCGCAGGTGCGCCCCTGACAAGGGCCCATCCCGGCGCGCAGGTAGTGCTTGATCTCGTCGACGGTGGTATAGCCGCGATCCAGCGCGTCGTTGATCTGCGCCAGAGTGATGTCCTCGCAGCGGCAGACGATCAGCTCGTCGTCTTTCATGTCGTTTTCCTCGCATCCACTGGAACAGTCGAAAACCACCGATCGATCTGCCAGCGCGGCAAATCATTGAGCATCCGCGCGAATCGACCATCCCGGCGCCGATGCTTCGACGCAGTCAGCCCAACAACAACCGCCCGGAGGGCATTCGAATCGAGATCACCCGACGTCGCGCCGGGCGTCCCGCAGGGCGGGCAGGCTGATCCCCCGGGCCTCCATGGCCAGATCGGCGGGGACATCGAGGTGCAGCACCCAGGTGCGATCCTTGAAACGCAGACGCTTGACGCAGACGCCGTCGCCGATGATCTCGCCGGTACGGTCGGTTAACCTGACGGCCTCGCCCTTCTCGGGCACGGGGAGGAACTCCCAGGGGATCTGCACCACGGCGCGTCCCTCGCCGCCGGCGGTCAGATCGACGATGAAGACGGCCAGGCCCGGGCAGGCGGCCACACAGACGCCGCAGCCCGAGCACTTGTCCAGATCGACCCGGGGCAGGTCGTTCAGGTCCTCGAAGGGCAGCACCGCGCAGGAGGAGCAGGAGGTATGGCAGGGGTCGCAGGGGATGTTCTGAAAGCACTCGAAGACGGCCACGGGGCCGCTCTCCATACGCTGGCGATCCGGGGTGATCCGGGCCAGGTCCTCGGCTGTCGGGACGCCGTCGCGGTAGAGCATCGGGGCTCCAGGGTGGTTGGCTGCAGAGGGAAATACTAGCACAGCGCCCGGCCGGCGACAAGCCGCCGGGATAACTCCGGGCACCATGGAACGTGTTCGGACCAAATCAGGGCCGGTATTGAGAGCTTCACGAGCAAGTACTGGCTGATCAGTTGCGTTCGGCTTGGATCCCGATGCGATCATGCGCACTCTTGTTACTTGATATTGGGGCAGTTATGAGTCGAGCGGCAATCGGGCGGCCGTTATCTGCAAGCTGCAAGGCGAGACTGGTTATCCACCAAGCAGGCCCACTGTAGCCGCCACTTTGACTGCTGATAAGTGACAAGCGCATCTGCTGCAAAACCTGTATTATCAGCCGAGCACATCTATAACTCAGCCCGAACAGGGTATCTGATCCCCAACTCTCTCGCCGGGATGCGGAGGGAAGGGCGGGGAATAGGGGGGAAGATAATAGTGCAATGGCAACAACAAAGCCAAAGAAAGCTTGATTGGCAAGCCAAACTGAAGCAGATTTTTGTGACTTAGGGCACAGTACCGCCAACATCAGCAAGCTAAAGTAGAGAAAGCTGCTTGTTAGATGAAGCTATGCAAGCTGATTGATATAGGCGACAAAATGAACCTCGTCGGGATCAAAATGTTCCCGGCCGATCCATCAGTTATCGACGGCGTTCCGTGGACGGGTGCGGCCCAAGGAAAGATGCACCCTTCGGCCCGGCGTTGAAGTACAATCGACGGGCCGTCGGTCCCGGTCTTATCGGGACCCGACTCCACAGCGAGCAGAATAGCAGCATCCAACCCGACTCTAATGGCGAAACTCCGCCGACCAATCCCGGAGGAACCCCGATGAAGATACGGCTCCGCGTCTTCTCGCTGCTGCTCTGCATGTCTCCGGCGCCGACCCTCGCCGCCGAAGTCACCCTCAACCCCGACGCCGACTCCTACGTCATGGCATACTCGCCCACCTATCCCCGCGGCGACTGGACCAATGTTTCAATGGGCTATGATCGCGGAGACGTCGACGCCCTGGTGCGCTTCGACCTGAGCCCCTACTCGGATATCGAGGTCAGCTCCGCCGAGCTCCAGGTCTGCTGCTTCCAAAACTGGGACACTCCGCCCGTCGACAACTACCTCTATCTGACCGCCAACGCCTGGGACGAGGCCACCGTCATCTGGAACAACAAGCCCGGCTACAACACCGCCGACGAGCTGGTCTTCGCCCCTCCCTCCGAAGACACCTGGCTTAACCTTGACGTCACCGAGTTCATCGAGGACTGGATAGCCGGGACCTACCCCAACTACGGCTTCTACATGACCCAGACCACCACCGTTTCGGGCGGCTTCAGCTTCTACTCCCGCGAGTGGTCCGGCTCGGAGAAGCCCCGGCTGGTCATCCAGTACACGGGCGGCGCCGTCGAAACCGCCAGTTGGGGCGCGATAAAGGCCCAGGATAACTGACAGGAAACGGGAGTTTTTTGTTATCGATCCGCGGCTTCGAGATCCAGCGACAATCAGGCGGAACACCCAACCACGGCGAGCCCGATGGAGATGGGCTATCGACAAACATGACTCAAAACCAAAGAGGTTGATGATGACCAAGACCACCCTGCTGCTGTCCATTGCCGTCCTCGCCTTGGCGCTGAGCTCCGGCGCCGCCGAAGTGACCCTCAACCCCAGTGCCGACGCCGGCGGCTGGGGACCGGCTCCCGATCAGAACTTCGGCGATCATTACCTGTTCTGGAATGGATTAGAGGAGAACTATTGCGAGTCGGTTTTCTATTTCGACCTCTACTCGTACATGGGCGCAAGCCTCAACTCCGCGCAACTGGAGCTCTACATCGACAGCTCCTGGGGCACCATGCCCGATAACGATCACTGCGGACTTTGCATGAACGCCGCTGGCTGGGATGAAATGACTGTGACCCATAACACCATGCCGGGAACATGGACCGATCCCTTTCTAGAATTGGACGCTCCGATGGTGGGCTCCTGGCTGGTTCTAGACGTAACCGACTTCGTCGATTACTGGCTGTCGGGCACTCGCAACAACTACGGCTTCATGATTATGTGTTGGCCCCCCATGGTTTACGGCGGATACTACATCACCTCCCGGGAATCGAGCACCAACAAGCCCAAGCTGATCCTGGACTACTCCGGCGCGGACGTCGAAACCGTCAGTTGGGGCGCGATCAAGGCGCTGGACGAGTAACGCTCGCCAAGGCCTGTTTGATAGATCCGCCGGCTGACGGGTACACCGCCGCCGGCGGTTTGTTGCGGTCGGCAACACTGGTCGCGTGATTCGCGCCGTTGGAGGTGATGGTGATTGGTGGAGGGAGCTTGATGATTCCAACCCCATTGGTGTAGAATGATAATAGTAGAATGGGTAGTGGAACGGTAGACGAGCAGTTTGCTCAGCAGTCCGGCAAACAACTCAGCGGGCACCCTTTGGCGAGGTGTTTACTCTGGCGTAAAGATTGGCTCTCCCTTCAGGATACTCGACCGATTCGGTTCACCACGACAATCCGATTCCTCTCGATCCCCGGCGCATCATAAAGCAACCCCGTTCTGACACAACCACGCCGCGCTCTTAAGCTCCAAGCGGCCGCTGGCATCCTGTCGACAATGGGCAAGAGGTCAGCGATCGTTGTTATCACTTGTTCCTGGACCGGCATACATAGCTGATAGCTTGTCATGTATTGCTTAATGGCTCAGCTAGCCGTCATTGTCTGGTAGTCGATTTGCCACGGGGAACCTATACTGCACTTCGTGCTGTGAAAACAGGAGCACTGTCGGTCCCGTTGGTTTGTGCGGAAGCTTTGCTTTTGTTGGTGAGCAAGCTTCAGCGGGCTCTTGCCTGGTATAGCCCTTGTGCAAGCCAGACGCCATATCGAACCGACTCCGTCAGCAAAGCGAAAACCAAAACCACCCTCTCGTGGTAGCTCTCAGCCCCCTTGGGGAATGGCCCGGTTTGTCGTGAGGTCTCAATGGAACCAACCACGTTCCGACACCCATAATCCGCCATCCACGCCAAGCCCATTCAGCAGTCAAGGGAGGAACAATGAGGCGGCTCGCCGTAATCCTCGCCATCCCGCTGGCGCTGGCCGCCGGTGCCGATCAGGTGACAATCCAGCCCGACGCCGCGGCCGGTCGGGACACCTTCATCACCAATCTGTACCCCAACACCAACTACGGCACCCTGGATTACCTGGGTGTCGGCTGCAACGACTCCTTCCACATCGACAGCCTGATCCGCTTCAGCGCCCTGGACGCCTACATCGGCGTCCGGGTCGATTCCGCTGTGCTCAGCCTATACATCAGCACCGTCACCGGCGCCACGCCCCAGGATGGCTACTGCGCCGCCGTCCTCGACCCCTGGGGCGAGCTCGAGGTGACCTGGCACGGCAACCCCGGCCGGGACAACGTTTGGGCGACCGATTACGAGGTCTACGTCGAGAAGGTCTGGATCAACATCGACGTGACCGCCATCGTGGCCGACTGGCTGGAGAACGACCGCGACAACTTCGGTTTCTGTCTCTACAACCGCGTCGATCCCGAGCGCAGCCACGCCTTCATCTCCAGCGACTACGCCGACGACGCCTACTACCACCCCAAGCTGATCCTGGACTACGAGCCGCAGACCATCGAACCGGCCAGTTGGGGCGAGATCAAGAACGGCCGCAAGCTGGGAGAGAGCCGCTGATCGCGAACACACCTCCAACCGATCCGGTTTAGCCCTCCCTTCGGATCATCAGGCGACCCCGACCTGCCGTGTCGGGGTCGCCCCTTACCGATAGCCGGATCCGCCTCTCTTCAAAACACAGGGAGTTGGCGGTCACGGACTGGATATCAGCAACGAGATAGCGGCTCCTCGAATACCACCCAGCAAGCATCGACGGAACTCCAGCCAGGCGCCCGAGACATAATCAGGACCCTCTCACCTTGACTTCAGCGGCGCCTTGACAGCCCCCCCGCCCTCGGTTAACCTTCCCCTGGACACCGGCAAACTCAACCTCGCCACAGTCAGGGGAAGGGCCATGAGCGACAACAAGGGCATCAAGTTCGGAACCTCGGGCTGGCGGGCGATCATCGCCGACGAGTTCACCTTCGCCGGCGCTCGCAAGGTCACCGCCGCCATCGCCGAGCTGCTGCGCGAGAAAGGCGACGCCGCCAAAGGCGTCGTCGTCAGTTACGACACCCGCTTCTTCGCCGACCGCTTCGCCTGGACCGCCGCCGACGAGCTGCTGCGCCAGGGCATCGCGGTCAAGCTGACCGACCGCGACACCCCGACGCCGGTGGTAGCCCACGCCGTGATCCGCGGCGGCCACGGCGGAGCGCTCAACCTGACCGCCAGCCACAATCCGCCCCAATATTGCGGGCTCAAGTACTCGCCCGCCACGGGAGCTCCGGCGATGTCCGAAGAAACCCGGCGCATCGAGGAGCTGGCCAACGGCGACGTCGAGGTGCGCGGCGAGGGCTCCGTCGAGCTGGAAGACCTGCTGAAGAACGAGAATTGCGAGCGCTTCTCACCCCAGGCCCCCTACCTGGCCGCCCTCGAGGAGCTCGTCGATCGCTCCGCCCTGGAAACCGACCCGCCGCGCCTGGTCGTCGACTGCCTCTACGGCACCTGCCGGGGCTACCTGCCCGAGTTCCTGATGGATTGCGGCTGCTCGGTCAAGGTCCTCCACGCCTACCGCGACGCCTACTTCGGCGGCCACACCCCGGAGCCCAGCGGCCGCAGCCTGGAGAAACTCAGCGAGGCCGTGCGCGAGTCCGACGCCCGCCTCGGCCTGGCCTGCGACGGTGACGCCGACCGCTTCGGCGTGGTAGACGCCGACGGCCACTACGTCGACGCCAACCTGATCTTCGCCCTGCTCTTCTGGCACCTGACCGAGCACCGGGGCATGGAAGGCGACGTGGCCCGCTCCGCCGCCACCACCCACCTGATCGACGCCCTGGCCCACCGCCTCGGCCGCCGGGTCATCCAGACCCCGGTGGGCATCAAGCACTTGGCGGCCCGGGTACTCTCCGGCGAGGCCCTGATCGGCGGCGAGGAATCGGCGGGCATCTGCCTGCGCGGCCACGTCCCCGACAAGGACGGCATTCTGGCCTGCTCGCTGATCGCCGAGATGCTGGCCGTTCACGGCAAGGGCATCCGTCAGCTCATCGAGGACCTTTTCGTCACCGTGGGACGACGCTTCTTCAACGGCCGGCTCAACCTGCGACTGACCCCGGAGCTGGCCCCGGTGGTCAAAGAGCGCCTGGCCGGCGACGCCCCGGACACCTTCGCCGGGGTGGCCGTCCGCGAGGTCGACCGCACCGACGGCATGAAGCTGCTCTTGGCCGACGGCAGTTGGGCGATGCTGCGTCCCTCGGGCACCGAACCGCTGATCCGCTTCTACGCCGAAGCCAACGACGAAGGCCGCCTGGATGATCTGGTCGCCGCCGCCCGGGAGATGCTGGGCGTAGAATAGAAGCCGCCCGCTCGTCTTGACAAAACCGACGGCTCTGCGGGGCCGTCGGTTTCGCCGTACCTAACCCGATCGATGGGCTCGTTATACGCACTTCTATCGAAGGCGACCATTGCACACTGACTAGCAGGTTGATATAATACACCATCGTTCTATCATTCCGGCAAGCTCAACCTGGAGGTCGTCGATGATACAAACCGAGTGTCCCAACCTGAATGGCTGCCCCTTTTTCAATCGTCTCGCCCTGCGCAGCTCCGAGAAGGTCCTCAAGAACCTCTTCTGCCTCTCCCGTTACCAGAACTGCGCCCGCTACAAGATCACCCAAAGCGGCGGTCAGGTCCCCGCCGACCTCTGGCCCAACGGCAAGACGGTCTGAGGCCCTTGCGGCGGGCGGCCGCGCCTGCCCCGGGCCTTCCGCAAGATGAACGCCGAATCGTCAGCTTGGTCCTTGCCCAATGAGCAGTGCTGTTGTAATCGTCTCTCGCGCGACTACGCCTTTCCCAGCCCCGAACAGCGAGGTCGACGATGCCCGGCGGTCAAGACGGCCGTGAAGAGAAGAGATGCCCCTACACGGCGAATTGTCCCTTTTTCAATGACTTTCATCTGCCTGCCACCGGGCGGGTCTTCAAGAACCTCTACTGCGAAAGCGGCTTCGAGCGCTGCGAGCGCTACCGCCTGCGCCGGAGGGGAGAAAGACCGTCCCCGGAGCTCTGGCCCAACGGCCGGACAGGCTCCGCCAAAGCCGATTGACTCGTCAGACGGCGATATAAAACATAGGCGAATAGTGAAAGCCGGAAACCTGGTTCAACAGGTTTCCGGTTTGCTCGCCACCGGCAATGATAGCTGACTCTATCGGACCGGCTGGGGCGGTGAATCGGCCCCCGCCGCTTTCATCGCGGTACGTGCAGCACAACATACCGGGCCACCGGCGCTCATCCGGTGGGTCGCGCAGGATGCCGGCTCATCGAGGCCGGCGGCCGCATCAGGGCCGTAACCCAGCGGAGCCCGCTGATCGACCAGACAAAGGGGGACGGTGAACCGTCCCCTTAGCGTCACGAAACGAGTCTAGCGGTTGTCGCGGCGGTT
>WJMB01000223.1 GCA_014728185.1 Candidatus Coatesiibacteriota bacterium | reverse complement strand
GCGTCCCCGCCCTGCTGCAAGAAACGTGCCAACGCCTCGCGTTCGGACGTTCAAGCGCCGCATCGGCCGTTGGCTGTTTGGTAAGTGTCGGGCGGGCTACTCTGGAAGGCTGGATGGATACCGGGGGGTGGGTGAGATGTGCTCGATTGTTTAGGAGGGGGTGTTCGCTGGGAAGGGGGTTTGCGGGTGTTCGAGCAATAGTAGTGGGCGGGAGGATGGGCTGATTGCAAAACCCGTTGGGATTATCACTCGCTTGCAGAGCGATTTCCATAGCTGACAGGTTAGCAGCTAGTAGTTAATAACACAGGGGATCATCACACGAAACTGAACCTTTGTTTGCAGCTGCTGAGTGCTGCCGCAAGTGATTTGCTCTCGATGCTTGCCAGCCGAAGGCTTCAACTCGATAAAGCGCCTGGCTTTTCTCAAGGCATAAAACAAGCAGGGATCGTATATCCTGTTCGGACTGTGTTATCAATGTAACCTGCTGATAATACATGGTTAATAACAGATTTGCCTGTCATTTACTAGCAACGATAAAGTGGCGCTGGAAGAGGTGTGCTCGGAGAATAACCTAGACTGACTATTGGCTTGAAGTAATGGATCATTCGATTGTCACTCGACTCATAACTGCCTCATTATCAGGTATCAAGACCGCGCATTCATTTCACGGGATCAAAACCGGACGCACCCAGGCAGCGATTGCCCGCTCAGAGGACCATACTTTGTCAGCCTTGATACTAGTCAGATCACGTCCTATGATGCCAACTGCTTTTCGCTCGTGCTGCCAGTTTTTAGCTTCCAGACCAGCCGGTCTATTTGACAGCTTGCCACCTCTACGTAAACAAGCAGTTCCGCTTAACCATCTTGCGCTAACCGACCTCTGGTTTCGGACAGCAAAGTAGCGTGAAAGCATAAGGCATCATAGAATGCAATCGGACCTAAAAGGGCGGATCACTTCCTTTGATGCCTAATTCAAGCGGGTCTCCCGAACCACGACACCCGGACAAACACCCAAAAAAAACCGGCCCCCTGGGGCCGGATGGAGCGGGAAACGAGATTTGAACTCGCGACCCTCGCCTTGGCAAGGCGATGCTCTACCACTGAGCTATTCCCGCTGGAAGGCGGGGAGTATTAAAGCACAGGGGCGGGTTGAGTGTCAAGGGTGGTGTGGAGAGGAAGGCGGGGCCGGTGATTTTAATTGGGAATGGCGTGCGCGGCGTGCTATAATCTTCTAATTGTTCCGCCGGGGTCATTGTGATCATTTTACCCCCAGTCGGAGTTACATGGCGTAATCGAGTGGTGGCGTGAGGATTAACTATGTAACGCGTGAACATGCGTGATTAGGTTTATCAAGGTACCTCAATCGAACCTGTTCGGGCTTACTCGATTTACCCGGGTGCGGCGATGAGTACAGCCCTGTTTTCACTCGGGTAGTGCTGAACTACAACTGACAACGGAGGTAAAACAATGCGCAAGGGACTCTTTTTGCTTCTGGCCGTGGCGCTGGGCGCCATGTTCATCGCCGGCTGCACCACGGGCACCGGTGAGACCGGTGACAAGATCGACACCGAGGCCTTCTTCCCCAACGAGCTTAACAACTACTGGACCTACCTCGTCGAGGGCGACGGCGCCGATTATAACCAGACCCAGACGATCATCGACGATCCCGATGTCCTTTTGGCCGGGGAGCAGCGTATCCGCATCCAGAACGACAGCGACGATGACGGTGATTACCTGGAAGTGACGATCATCGACGACGAGACCGATTCCCTCGAGATGGTCGGCCTGGAGCTTTACGAGAACGGCAACCGCGAAGCCCGCGAGTTCTGGGACGATTACCCCTTCATGATGCTTGTCTGGGACGACTACGGCATCAACGACGGCGACGAGTGGGATGCCTGGGAGATCACGGGCTTCGACTATCCCTGGTTCTGGGGCCTGCCGGAGAGCCTGATGGACTCCCTGGGCATGGTCCTGACCGCCAAAGTCGACGGCACCGAGGACTTCACCTACGGCAATGATACCCTGACGGCCTACAAGATCGTCGTCAGCGGCGACGCCACCTTCGAAAAAGACGACGAGGATCCCGAGGACTGGGACAGCTACAACTGGCAGCGCGACTACTACTTCGTCCCCGAGTTCGGGTATGTCAAGATCCAGGAGTATCAGGAGCAGTACGGTCAGATGATCGAAGCCGACACCTATACCCTGATCGACACCAACGTGCCGGTGCCGACGCAGTAGACAGCTTCACTTGAAGTCGATTCGTCAAAGGGACCGCTCCGGCGGTCCCTTTACTTACCATCGGTTGGCCGCCCACTCCGGCCGAGCGGAGCGGCGGCCTGTGCTATAATCCAGCGTTGAACCAACGAGGGCTGCCTTTCTGATAAATCTGGAGGTGCGCGATGCGACACGGAAGATTGCTTTGGTCGACCTTTATCCTTCTTGTGCTCTTCGGCTTGTGCGGCCTGGTCGGCTGCGAAGGTGAAGAATCCGAGGTTGAAGGCGAAACCGAGGGCGACGAGGTTTCCGAGGCGGATGGCGAGGGCGCCGACGCCGAGCTGCTCAAGGCCGAGGCCGTGGGCGACGCCTTCCTCGAGATCGTCGAGGCGGTCGAAGAGGGCGATTACGAGAGTGTCACGGCGATGTACACCGCGGACTCGCTGGCCTTCTTCGAGACCGTCTATGCCGAGAACCCGGAGCTGGGCTCGGCCGAGGAAGACATCGCGGCGGCCTGGTCGGCCCATCGAGACGCCTTCGGCACGCCTTTCGAAGCCGAGGATTACCGGGTGCGGAACCTCAACCTGGACGCCGGGACCGCCGAGGTCCACTGGCGCTATCCCGACGAGGAAGGCGAGCTGGAGAACGCCACCTTCTTCGCCCTGGAGGATGGAGGCTGGAAGCTCTCCCTGGAGCTGGGCGCCACCACGACGGCCCAGTGAGTTGTGAAGCGAGCCGGCGGTTGATCGAGGCGGCCTGGCCGGACGGTGAACCCCTGCGCATCGGCCTGGAAGCCGTCGAGGGTCGCCTGACCCGCCTGGTCCTCGCCGCCGATCCCGTCAGCTTCGTGGCGGACGGCGAGGATGCCGGTCCCGGAGATCATGAGCTCTTCGAGGAGACCCGGCGGCAGATCGAGGAGTATCTGGCCGGGCGGCGCGACCGCTTCACGCTGCCCCTGGCCCCGGCGGGGACGACCTTTCAGCGCTCGGTCTGGTGGGAGCTGTACCGAATCGCACCCGGGCGGACGGTGACCTACGGCGAGCTCGCCGACCGGATCGGTCGGCCCCGGGCCGCCCGGGCCGTTGGCAACGCCGTGGGCGCCAACCCGCTGCCCCTGCTGATCCCCTGCCACCGGGTGACGGCGGCGGG
>WJMB01000222.1 GCA_014728185.1 Candidatus Coatesiibacteriota bacterium | reverse complement strand
CTGATCGAGCAATACCTGGCCTACACCTACCCCTATGGTATGGCCTTCCGCCTGAGCGATACCCGACCCGAACTGCGTCGGCGGCGGATCGACGGCGTAATCCACTACGTGCAGAGCTTCTGTTTCCGTCACATCGAAGATATTCTAGTCCGGCGCATGCTGCCCGACCTTCACCTGCTTACGCTGGAGGGCGACCGACCCGGACCCCTGAGCCCCCGGGACCTGTTGCGCCTGGAGAGTTTCTGCGAGAGCCTGAGCCTGGAGCTTTAAGGTGCCCGTTACAAATCAGGCTGCTGACGATGAGTGGTGCAGCGCGCCGGTTCTCGTCCTCCGGATGCATCACGTTGCTACACCCTTATTGTGGGATCTTATGCCGTGTTCGGACCGGGTTGTGTTTGTAATCTGCTGATATTACATGTGTAGTAAAAGCGCCTGTCACTTGTTAGCAGTTACAAGTGACTGTGACAAGGGATGAGCTCTGTGGCAATCAACTCTGACTGTAGCCGGATTAATACACCTACCTGGATTCTACTCGACCCATAACTGCATCCTTATCGAGCAATAAGGCTGCGCGAAAAATGTATCGTGATAAAAGTGCGCAGCACCCGGACGACAGTACCCGCTCGGTGTACATCTCTTGATAAGCCCTTTTGGGTCCGGTCGGGTTACGTGATGCCAAGAGCAACGACAACAAACCAATCGCTGAATAACTACGCCACAATGAGCCAGAAATAATCGATTATCATTCCAATAGTTCATATTTCAAGTCGAGGCCCCAGTGATGACGCCGTGGTCTATAAATGTTTCCTGAAGCAAAGACGCCCGCGGTGAGACCGGGGCGTCGTCGCAGTCTAAGCGCTGCCTGGTTCGGCTTCGCGGTTGCCCTTACCTGGTGGGCGAAGCGGCGTTGAGCTCCGCGAGCAGCTCCTCCAGCTCCAGGCCGTGGAGCAGAGCGTAGAGCTCCAGGGTGGCCTCGGCGGCGGCCGGGCAGTTCGTGCAGTCGGCGTCGGCGTGACGCTTGAGGACCCCGGCCGGTCCGGGCGGTCCCTTGAGGACGTCGGCGACGAGGGTTGCCGCCGTATAGACAGCGCCTTCATTCATGGTTTCACCGCTTTCGCTTCGCGGGCTCAGGACTCTCCGTCCTTGTCATCATCGTCGGCGCCCTTGCCGGCGACCTCGTTGAGGTCGCTCATCAGCTTGCCGATATCGCTGATACCGTGGCCCATGGCGCCCTGCTCGATGGTCTCGAAGTTGGCCACGTGGCAACCGACGCAGTGCAGGCCGTGGGCGAAGAAGACGGGGACGGTCTTGGGGTACTTCTTGACCACCTCTTCGATTATCATGTCTTTGGAGATCAACTCGGCCATGATTCTCCTGTTCGAGGATTGCGACGACCCGGTCGATACCGGGCTCGTCCGTCAAGGGGTTTTCGAGGGCCGTCGATGAAACGCCCGTGGGGAGTGAAGGTGTCCGGTTTTCAGCCGGTGTGTCATTCGGTCGTCGATCGGCGGAGCGCGGGACCGCGTCGCAGGTCCGTCGACGTCCTGTATATGCTGTTTTGTCTATGTCTCGCCGTTCACGCCGCGGGTTCGGTATCGCATCATCCAGCTCCCGGCGCCGGGTCCCGGCGGCGACGTTCTTCATTGTAGCTCAACCATTCGGGCATTGCAATCCAGGGCTCCCCACCTTGACAGCCCCGAGGTCCCCGCCTATACTTCTACCTTCCGCCGCCCGGCGTAACGGTTTACAATCGAACCCAACGCAACCGATTCGGGAGTGCCAATGCCTCAACGCTTCTCCGTTTCCGGCGCCCGCGGCCGCTACGGCGACGGGATGGACCCCCGTCAGGCCCTCGACCTGGCCGCCGCCTTCGCCCAGCTCCTCGACGACGGCCCGGTGATCCTGGGTCGGGACACCCGCTGGACCAGCCCGGTGCTGCGCCGCTCGGTGATCGCCGCCCTGACCGGTTGCGGCCGCCGGGTCATCGACATCGGCGTGGTGACCACCCCGACGACGCAGTTGGCCGTCGAATGGCGCGAAGCCGCCGGCGGCGTCATGCTCACCGCCAGCCACAATCCGGTGGACTGGAACGGTCTCAAGTTCATCGCCCGCGGCGGGACCTTCCTCAACGACACCGATTTCCGCCGCCTCAAGGCCATCTTCGACGAAGACGACCAACGCTGGGCCACCCATGACGAGGTCGGCATCCGCCTGCGCTGGGATCACGCCGTCGAGCGCCATCTCGACGCCACCCTGCGGCTCATCGATGTCAAGCGCATCGCCGCCGAGGAACTGCTGGTCGCCGTGGACTGCTGCGGCGGCGCCGGCGGGGTGATCATCCCCCGCCTTTTGGACCGCCTGGGGGTGCGCCACCTCGACCTGGGCTGCCGTACCGACGGCGTCTTCACCCGGGACCCCGAACCCCTGGCCGCCAATCTGGACGAGCTGCGCAAGCTGACCGCCGAAAGCGAGGCCGTCCTCGGTCTGGCCTACGACTCCGACGTCGACCGTTTGGCCCTGGTCGGCGAGAACGGCGAACCACTGGGGGAGGAGCGCACCCTTCAATTGGCAACCCTGGCCGTCCTCGAGGCCCACGGCGAACCCGGGGCCAAGGTGGCCTGCAACCTCTCGACCAGCCGCTGCCTCGAGGACATCGTCCTGCGTCACGGCGGCGAGCTGCTGCGCGCCCCGGTGGGCGAAATCAACGTCGTCGAGGCCATCCGCGACAACGGCTGCCTGATCGGCGGCGAGGGCAACGGCGGGGTGATCTACCCGGCGCTGCACCTGGGCCGCGACGCGATCATCGCCACCGCGCTGATCCTGGAACAGTTGGCCCGCAGCGGCCGCGCCCCCGGTGAGATCCTGGCCGAGTACCCGGCCTACACCATCATCAAGGAGAAGCGCCCGGTGCCGGACGCCTCCGCCCTCGAACGCGCCTACGCCGCCCTGCGCGAGCGCTACCCCACCGCCGAAACCGACGAGCGCGACGGTCTGCGCTTGGCCTGGGAGGATAGCTGGCTCCAACTGCGCCCCTCGGGCACCGAGCCCGTGGTGCGCATCTTCGCCGAGGCCCCCGACCAGGTCGCCGCCCGCGAGCTGATCGCCGCCACCAACGAGGCCCTCCAGTGAGTCGCCCCGGCGAGCCGCCCCTCGTCACCTCTCCCGTAATCGGCGTCGCCCGCACGCCCTACCTGACCAGCGAGCAGGCCCCCCGCCAAGGTTTTTTGGCATCGCAAACGCGGGCGCGATTCGTTATCTACGATGACTACCTGCCGGCCCTCGACGGCGTCGAACGCTTCAGCCACCTGATCGTCCTGTTCGCCTTCGACCGCTTCAGCCCCGAGGAGCGCAGCCTGCGCGGGCGGCCCCCGGGCAGCGGCCTCGAGGTCGGCGCCTTCGCCTGCTGCACCCCGCGACGGCCCTCGGGACTGGGGCTGGACGTCTGCCACCTGCTCCGCCGCGAGGGGAACACGCTCCACGTGGCCGGGGTGGATATGCTCGACGGCAGCCCGCTTATCTCCATCCGGCCCTACATCGCCCGGGTCCACAGCTTCCCCGGGGCGACGGGGGGCTATCGGGGCCTGAACGCGCGATAGCCCGTTCGACCGAACGGAACCCCTGGTTCGTTATGCCGGCGTTAGTGGCGCCAACCGCTCATTGATTGAAACGACCGTCGGGGTTGCCCGACGGTCTTCTTCAAGCCACAGCCAATGAGCGTTCACTCGCGAAGAGGGCTTACGGGGCGCTCCGCCTCAGCGAGAAAAGCGCGCGAAAACCAGTGAACAACGTAGGTAGACCACCGTTATCCCGGCGCTTGCGGCTTTCCCGGGTGGGATTAAGCCAAGGGATCGTCATGTACGGACCTGAGTGTGCTTGTAGCCTGCTGACAGCACAGTGTAAGAACAGAGGCACCTGTTACTGATGAGCAGTTCAGTAAGGGCGGCTACAAGGAGTAAGCCCTGTGGATAATCGACTATCCACATAGCTTGAATTGTAAACCATTCCGGCTTCTGCTCAACTCATACGCACTTCATTATCAAGTAACAAGATTGTGCATTATTGCATCGGGTTCAAGGCTTGATGCAGCTCGTTGAAGATTGCCCGCTCGGTGAAAATCACTTAGGCGTCATGTAACCTGATCGAACCAAACCAGGCTGATTGGGAGCAGCTTGCCGGGCCGTTGTTTCCCACCCGGACATGCTCCGTCTTGAATCAGGTGTTCATCTTGTAGGCCATTGCTGCTTGTTAATAAAGCACTTAATAGCTAAGGGATCCCTTAACTGTCACGGACCATGGTGTTACTGGATATCGTTCTGATACAAGCAGTCATTGGGCAATCAGGTGTGCACATCGAGCGAGCCGCTTGTGGCAGGTGCTTGGATTTTCTCATTCCCAGGATGCCCGTAGCGACGTCACGACGCTCCATTATCAACTGCTTGGCGCAATGGGCTTCGATGACGATTTATCGATGCTAAGCAATTAATTATCATGCATATATAACTAGCAGGCGCAGAAGAATTGAGTTGGCAGGCCAAACATCATTCGGCAAAGCCTCGTATCAGCCGCTTTTTGCGAGGTGGGGCGGTGTTTCGAGTTGAAGCTGGTTGGTCCGAGGTCGTGTGTGATGCCAAAGCTAATAGCAACCGGATGCAAGGAAATATGCAGCTTGACCGATAACTATGTTCGCTAAAGACCAGGCTCGGAATGGCCGCCACTTTTTGACCACCTGTCTCATGAAAAGTAACCGACGATTATCGCCTTTATTATAAACAGGATACAACCACGATCAGGTTCGGTCAGGGTATTCGATTCCATCTCTTAATCAGCCCTGTTTGGTCCAACCACGCTTCAAATGGTCAAAGACAAATACCGCCCGCAGCTCATTAATTACCGCCGCGCCTGATCGATCAAGCCGGGGTGTACATCGCAGCGGATGCCGGCGTCGCCGGACCGCTGACCAGGAACGTATCGCGCCCCCCCGCCGTAGTTAACCAATACCCCTTCACCCATCACCCGGGAGGAAAGCATGAACCGAGCACTCATATCACTGCTACTGATCCTGCTCGCCACCTTCGGCGTCAGCGGCCAGGCGGACCTGGACGGCCTCAGCGCGGCCACATCGATTGCGGTGGGTCCGTTGGCCGGGCTCCAGGACGAGCTGCGGATGGGCTCTCCCGTCGAGGTCGGTGGCGCCCTGGTTTACGGTTTGTACAAGGACGCCTGGCCCGACGCGGCCTACCTGACGCTGGATACCGCCGCCGAGAACGGCTGGATCGAACTGCGCGAGCTGGAGAACGCCGAGGTCAATCAGATCGAGGTGGCCTGGGACCTGCCCGGCTCGGTGCTTATCCTGGCCGGCCAGATGATCCGCGGCGCCCAGCAGGACCGGGTGTTCAGCCGCGACGTGCTGCTCGAGGGCCGGGGCTCGGCGCCTCTGCCCGTCTACTGCGTCGAGAGCGGTCGCTGGAGCGGCGGCTCCGAGTTCGCCTTCTCCGGGACCCTGGTTGGCAACGCGGTCCGCGGTACGGTCAACGACCAGCGGGATCAGAGCGCGGTCTGGTCCAAGGTGGCCGAAGAGCAGGCCAAAGCCGGGGTCAGCTCGGAGAGTGATGCCTACCGCGCTGTTCTGGAAGACAAGACTATCATCGAGACGCGTGGAGAGCTGAGTAAGGCTCTGGACGAGCTGGCCGCCGAGGAGGGCGCCTGCGGCCTGTTGGTCATCGGCGACGGTATGCTGATCGGCATCGACGTCTTTCTCAACCCGGCGCTTTTCGCCAGCCACACCTCGGAGCTGGCGGCGGCCTACGCTCCGCAGATCGCCGGCCTGTCCGAGGATGTCGTGGTTCATCCCGAACCGGGCAAACTGGCCGCCGGTTACCTGCGCGAGCTCAGCGGCCTGGAGGTCCGCGGACTGACCGACCGGCCGGCGGATTACGGTGATTTCCTTGTCGTCGACGGCACTCTCAGCGGCGGAATGCTGCTGGACGAGGGCCACATCCTGCACGTCTTCCTGGGTCCCAACCTTCCCGAGGATGTCTCCCCGCCGCCGGACCTGGGCTTCGAGCAGCGGATGGAAGAGGGCTAGCCCCGAACTGAACTGATTGAAGAAAAGCGGCGTCGTCCCGGGGGACGGCGCCGTCCGTCATTGCTGGTTCCACTGGGTGGCAAGGGG
>WJMB01000221.1 GCA_014728185.1 Candidatus Coatesiibacteriota bacterium | reverse complement strand
TCTACCCGGCCGGCGAGCCCGAGATCCCCGGTGTCGACGCCCGCTCCCTGGCCGAGGGCGTTCGGGCCCATGGTCACCGCGATGTGGAGTACGTGGCCGATCGCCGCGAGATACCCGCCGCCCTGGCCGGCACCCTGCGCGCGGACGACCTGGTGCTGGTGCTGGGCGCCGGAAACATCTGGGAAACCGCCCGCGAGATCGTCACCCGCCTGCGCGACGAGAACGGAAAACCTAAATGAACCTGCGCGAGCTCAGCCTGCAGCTCAAGGCCTGCCACATCCCCCGGCGGCTCGAAGTGCCCCTGGCCGGGTACACCTGGCTGGAGGTCGGCGGACCCGCCGATGTCTTCGTCGAACCGCGCATGGCCATCGAGGCCGCCACGGCGCTCCGCCTGGCCGCCGAGCACGGCGCCCCGGTCCTGGTTCTGGGACGCGGAACCAACCTGCTGATCGGCGACGGCGGCTTCCGCGGCATGGCGCTGCACCTGGGTCCATCCTTCGACGACGGCCGGGTGGTCGTCGAGGGACGCGGCTGCATAGCCGCGGCCGGGGTAAGGTTGAGCAAGCTGCTGGAGCGTCTGGCCGTGGTCGGCCTGGGTGGTCTGGAGGACCTCTACGGCATTCCGGGCAGCCTGGGCGGCGCCCTGGCGATGAACGCCGGTGCCTACGGCAGCGCGATTTGGCCCCGGGTGGGCTGGATCGAGTTGGCCCTGCCCGTCGGGCGCGTGGTGATGGTCGACGCCGCCAAGATCGAGTACGGCTACCGCAGCGTCAAGCTGCCGCCGGGCGCCGTGGTCACCGGGGCCAGGCTGCGCCTGGAGCGCAGCGACCCCCGGGAGCTCCTCGACCGCCACCACGAGCTGACCGCCGATCGCGAGGGCAAGCACCCCCTGGCCTTCCCCAACTGCGGCAGTGTCTTCAAGAACCCCTCACGCTACAATACCGCGGCGCGGATGATCGAGGCCTGCGGTCTCAAGGGGCGCAGCGTCGGCGGGGCGAAGATCAGCGAGAAACACGCCAACTTCATGGTCAACACCGGCGGGGCCAGCGCGGCGGACTTCCGCGCCCTGATCGAGCTGGTGCGCGACTGCGTGGAGAAGGAACATGGCCTGAGCCTTTGCACCGAGGTGCGCCTCGCCGGCGAGTTCACCACGGACGAAAACGATCTTGACGACGCTGACGACGGCGGGGAGGTGAGGGATGGAGGTTCGGCATAATCGCGGTGAGGACGGCGGCGAGTTCCGTCGCCGCGCGCGACGCTCGCGCCTGATCGCCCTGCTGATAACCGTTGTGGTGCTGGCCCTGGCGACGGTGCTGGTGCTGCGCTCGGGCTTCTTCGCCCTGGATCGCCTGGCCGTCGAGGGCAACGCCGTGGTCACCGAGGAGGAGATCGCCAAGCTGGTCCCCTTGGGCGAGAACCTGCTGGAGATCGACACCGAGGGGCTGGAGGCCCGGCTGTCCGAGCACCCCTTCATCTCCGACGCCGTGGTCGAGAAGGAGTACCCGGACAAGCTGATCGTCGTCCTGGAGGAGCGCACGCCGGTCTGCTGGCTGGGCGGCGGCGAACTGCTGCTCCTCGGCGGCGACGCCGTGGTCCTGCCCCGGGCCGAGTTGGCCGCCGGCGGCTTCGATCTGCCCGTGGTGCAGCCGTCCGACGAGACGCCGCGCCTGGGTGTGCTGGAGCACTACGACGACCCGGTCCTGATCGCCGCCTGCGCTCTCTGCGCCAGAATGCAGCGCCAGGCCCTGCCGATTTTCGACGAGCTGGCCGAGATCTTCCCCACCCGGGATCATCTCGAGGCCCGCACCGCCGGCGGCGAGACGATCATGCTGCCCCTGGACGCCTCTCCCGAAAGCCTGGCCGCCCTGCAGGCCGTCTGGAGCCGGGAGCGCCTGACCGGAATCGAGGAACTGGACGCCCGCTTCCGTGGACAGATCGTGGCCCGCGGGGGCGAGGCCGCCCCACCGCCGCCGCCGGACCCCCTGCCCGGCGAGGAACTTTTGGTTTTCAACACCGCAGAGCAGTGAGAGGAGGCCGCCCATGGCCCAGAAACAGCCCGCCAACATCGTAGTCGGTCTTGACATCGGCACGACCAAGATCTGCGCCATCATCGCCGAGATAGGAGATGGCGGACTGGAGATCATCGGCGTGGGCACCGCCCCGGCCCAGGGTCTGCGCCGCGGCGTGGTGGTCCACATCGAGGACTGCGTTCGCAGCATCAGCGAGGCTGTGGCCAAGGCCGAACTGATGGCCGACGTCAAGGTCCAGGCGGTCTACGCCGGGGTGGCCGGCGGCCACATCAAGAGCTTCAACTCCCGGGGTGTGATCGCCGTGAGCTCGCAGGATCACGAGATCCGGGAGCACGACGTCAAGCGGGTCATCGACGCCGCCCAGGCCATCGCAATCCCACTGGACCGCGAGGTCATCCACGTGCTGCCCCAGGAGTACATCGTCGACGATCAGGATGGCATCAAGAACCCGGTGGGGATGAGCGGCGTGCGGCTGGAATCCGAGGTTCACATCGTCACCGGGGCGGTCACCAGTGTGCAGAACATCGTCAAGAGCGTGGAGCGCTCCGGGTTGAAGGTGGCCGATATCGTGCTGGAGCCCCTGGCCAGCTCACGGGCCGTGCTGACCGAGGACGAGGAGGAGCTGGGGGTGGCCCTGATAGATATCGGCGGCGGCACCACCGACATCGGCATGGTCATCGACGGCGCCCTGCGCTTCAGCTCGATTATCGCCCTGGGCGGCAACAACGTCACCAACGACGTCTCGATCGGCCTGCGCACCCCGACCAAGCAGGCCGAGATACTCAAGTGCGAGCACGGCGCTGCCGCCTACGAGCTGGTCGACGCCAAGGAGATGATCGAGGTGCCCAGTGTGGGCGGCCGACCGCCCCGCGTGGTGCCCCGCCGTCAGCTCGTGGACATCATCGAGCCGCGGATGGCCGAGATATTCGAGCTGGTCAAGGGCGAGATAACCAAGAGCCGTTTCGTCGAGGCCTTCCGCGCCGGGTACGTCATCACGGGCGGAGCATCGAAGCTGCCCGGGGTCTGCGAGCTGGCCGAGCGCATCTTCGGCGCGCCGGTCCGCCTGGCCCGGCCCCAGCCCGTCGGCGGTCTCTTCGATTCGGTCGACGACCCGGCCTTCTCCACCGGGGTGGGTCTGATCCTCTACGCCGCGGAAGGGAGGGCCTTCGGCGAGGGCGACCTCGACGATGGCTCGCTCTTCGACAATATCATCCAACGCATGAAAAACTGGTTGAAGGACTTTTTCTAGACTTCCGTCGTTAAAGGAGTGGATTATGCTGGAGCTTCTCGAACAGGAACATCAGACCTTCGCCCGCCTCAAGGTCATCGGGGTCGGCGGCGGCGGCGGCAACGCCGTCAACCGCATGGTCGAAGCCGGTCTGCAAGGCGTCGAGTTCATCGTGGCCAACACCGACGCCCAGGCTCTGCTGCAGAACAGGGCCCACAACAAGATCCAACTCGGAGCCCGCCTGACCAACGGCCTGGGCGCCGGGGCCAAGCCCGAGATCGGCGGCGAGGCCGCCGAGGAGAGCCGCGACGAGCTCCTCCAGGCCGTGCGCGGCACCGACATGCTCTTCATCACCGCCGGGCTCGGCGGCGGCACCGGAACCGGCGCCGCGCCGATCATCGCCCGGATGGCACGGGAGGAGGGCATTCTCACCGTGGGTGTGGTCACCAAGCCCTTCAACTTCGAGGGACCGGCCCGAGCCCGCAAGGCCGAACGCGGGCTCAAGGAGATCACCGAGCAGGTCGACACCCTGATCGTGATCCCCAACCAGCGCCTGCTGGCCGTGGTCGAGAAACGGACCTCCTTCCAGAACGCCTTCGCCATGGCCGACGACATCCTGCACCAAGCCGTCCAGGGCATCTCCGACATCATCATGGTTCCGGGGATGATCAACGTCGACTTCGCCGACGTCAAGACGGTGATGAGCGGGATGGGCCAGGCTCTGATGGGTACCGGCTACGGCACCAGCGACAACGCCATCCACGAGGCCGTGGCCAACGCCGTCAACTCGCCCCTGCTCGACGGGGTCTCCATCGAGGGGGCCATGGGTGTGCTGGTCAACATCACCGCTCCGCCCGACCTGCCCCTCTACGCCGTCGAGGAATCGATGAGCAAGATCCGCGAGTCCGTCGACGAGAACGCCGAGATCGTCTTCGGTGTCGTCGAGAGCTCCCTGCCCGACCAGGTCACCGTGACCGTCATCGCCACGGGCTTCACCCAGACCAGAACCAAGGTCCGCGACGAGGAGCGCGAGGAGAAGCAGTTGATCCCCGACGGGCTGATCGACGAACTGGACCGCCTGGAACGTGAGGGCGCCGAGAGCAAGGACGAGGCCACCATCCCCTTCAAGGATCTCTACGAGCGAGAGGAAGACCTGCAGCGGCCCACCTTCATGCGCCTCAAGGAGTACCAGGACAAGCGGCGCCAGGCCGAGATGTAAGCTCCTGTTTGGCGAAGCGAAGGCCACTCCGTCTTTTCCACCGGGAGCGTTCATCGGCAATGCTAAAAAACGTGGATGGGGCGAGGGGCTTCTGTGGCGGAGCCAACCGATAGCTCCACCGGGAGCGTTCATCGGCAATGCTAAAAAACTTGACAGGGGGAGCGGGCTTGGATACAATGCCCTGCGTCCTCGACCGGGGCTCACGGCCCGGGGGCGGGTAGCTCAGTTGGTGAGAGCGCCGGTCTTACACACCGGAAGTCACAGGTTCAAATCCTGTTCCGCCCACCAAGCCCGCCTCTTGAGGGGTTTTCAAGTCCCTTTTGGTCGAGCGAACCTCGCGGTGGTAGTTCAATTCGGTTAGAGCACCGGCCTGTCACGCCGGAAGTTGCGGGTTCGAGTCCCGTCCACCGCGCCAGTTCAACTGTCAACGGCCCCCGCGGGGGCCGTTTTTTCTTTGAGAAAGCTGGTGGTTTAGCTGGACTCATTTGTTGTGTGGGTGGTGTTGTTAAATCGATCCATTGAGAACACGTTTGCTGGAGTCTGGTCGAAAGGGTTTGGCATCATGGAACGTGTTCGGACCAAATCAGGACGGATAAAGAGAGGTGCGCCGAGCGGTAGTCGACCACCGGGTGCGTCGCGCTTTGATCCCGATATCATCAAGCGCGCCTTTTATGTCTGGTATTGGTGCACTTATGAGTTGAACAGAAACCGGTTGGGCATTAAATGCAAGCTGTTGGAATTGTAGATTTATCCCCAGATCACACTTCTCGTCATTGCCACGTTTTTTGCCACTTTTTGATTGCTTAAGAGTGACAGCTTCATCTGCTACTACACGCGTATTATCAGCCGATTGGAATCACAACCCGGTCCGAACATGGTATACGATCCCAAGGGTTTTCAAATGATCATGAACTGGAGCGCATCGTTAATCGCTTGTTATTATGTGTCTTATCGCTGTGCCCGCTGTCACTGTTCGTGGGTTGACTGGTGATGGAAAACCAGACGTGCTCAAAGGGGACGCTTCTACGAGGACGCTGAGTGACGGGAAGTCGAGACTCCTGACTTACATCCCGGGGGCATCAGTTATATGAAGGCTAACTGCAATAAAATAGGTGATTTATCCGGTATGACTACTTTTTGGCTTGTCGAGCTGAAGGCCTTCGGTACGTAGTTGTCGGCGCTTCCGCTCGAAAAGCCGCTCTTTTGAGTTTTCGACATAGGTTCAGTTTCAGGTGATAATAGCTTTAGAAATACAGGATACTAAGAAGGAACTTCAATTATGGTACTTTATGCTTTTTATTATGCATATTATAACCTATAAATATCAGTCTTGAGATACTTTTCTGTTTTAGTACGTGTGACAATCCTGTAACATATCGCTGATAATCGAGTTGATCAGCACTGCCATTCGCTGCGTCAACTAGTTGCTGGTCAAGCTGCTTCATCAGCCGGGGGATTCGGATAAGCAAGTGTAGCTGGAGAACCAGGCGATCCCGACAGGCCTGATTGATTTAGTTTGCATTATCCGATGCCGAGCCGGGATTGGCGGGTTGCTTCCCTTGACGGCGCTTTAGGCTGTTATCCCGGTGGGAAACGGCTCCGCCCGCTCCTTGAACGTCTTCTTTAAAAAAGCGGCCGAATCCCCCGCAGCCCTTGCTAAAGACCTTTTTTGCTTCCCTTTGACGTGTCGTTGTGTTACATTCCCGTAACTGAACCCCGTCAGGTTCTTCCCTGGCGCACTAGACCCAGCCTGCGCCGGGATTGCGGCGGGATGACGATGTCGATTTTTGATGATCATTACACAGCTCCATTCTGTCAGATAAGCTCTGTCATTTAAGTGGATTAGACGGGTCGGATAACTCAAACCCGACCGCATACAAAGCCACCAGGCCCGCCCGGGGAGTACCCGGCGAGTCGCAACCAAAACCTCGAGTATTCCGGACACATCCAGGTGATTTGAGGTTGAACCCAGGTTATGACCCACCAAGAAAACGAAGATCAAAAACCGAACGTCGAAGAAACCACCGCCTCCGCCGACGCTGAAAGCGTCGAGGATGTCGACGAGACCACCGAGCTCGAGCGGACCGAAGACGAAGCTCCGGCCGCCGAGGCCGAGGCGACCGAAGAGCCTCCGGCCGAACCCGAGGACGCCGCCGACGAAGCCGTCGAGGAAGCGCCCGAGGAGGCTCCGACCAAGAAGCTGACCATCGACGACATCGATGAAGAGCACGCCACGATGGACGAGTTGATGGCGGTCTACGAGGACACCCTGGCCGAGCTCCAGGAGGGAGAGATAGTCCAGGGCGTCGTCGTCGCCGTCAATCCCGACGAGATTCTTGTCGATGTCGGTTACAAGTCCGAAGGCCCCATCGCCCGCAAGGAGTTCGGCAACACCGAAATCAACGTGGGCGACGAGGTCGAGGTCTTTTTGGAGAAGAAGGAAGACCAGGACGGCATCATCGTGCTGTCCAAAGAGAAGGCCGACTTCGCCCGCACCTGGGCCAAGATCAAGGAGGCCTACGAGAACGACCTGGTCATCGAGGGCCGCGTCGTCTCGCGGATCAAGGGCGGCCTGGAGGTCGACATCGGCGCCCGCGGGTTCCTGCCCGCCAGCCAGGTGGCTCTGCGTCCGGTACGCAACCTGGAGGCCTGCGTCGGCGACCTCTTCGAGATGAAGGTCATCAAGATCAACCGTCGTCGTCGCAACATCGTGCTCAGCCGCAAGGCCGTGCTCCAGGAGCGCCGCTCGAAGATGAAGGAAGAGCTGGTCAAGGAGCTCGAAGAGGGTCAGATTCGCGAGGGCGAGGTCAAGAATATCACGGACTTCGGCGCCTTCATCGACCTGGGTGGTATCGACGGGTTGTTGCACATCACCGACATGACCTGGGGCCGCATCAGCCATCCCTCGGAGATGCTCTCGATCGGCGACGAGGTCAAGGTGCTTGTGCTCAACTTCGATCGCGAGCGCGAGCGGGTCAGCCTGGGCCTCAAGCAGCTCACGCCGCACCCCTGGAAGGAAGCCGCCACCAAGTACGCCGAGGGCACCTTCATCCGCGGCAAGGTCGTCAACATGACCGACTACGGCGCCTTCGTCGAGCTGGAGGACGGCATCGAGGGCCTGATCCACATCTCCGAGATGAGCTGGACCCAGCGCATCCGCCACCCATCTCAACTGCTCAACGTCAGCGACTGGGTCGACGCCAAGGTGCTCAACCTGGACACCGAGAAGCAGCGCATCAGCCTGGGCCTCAAGCAGACCGAGGAAGACCCCTGGGAGACCATTTCCGAGCGTTTCCCCCGCGGGACGCGCCTGGTGGGCAAGGTACGCAACATCACCGACTTCGGCGCCTTCGTCGAGGTCGACGAGGGCATCGACGGCCTGGTGCACATCAGCGACATGAGCTGGCTGCGCCGGGTGCGTCACCCCTCCGAAATGGTCACCAAGGGCCAGGAGATAGAAGTCGTCGTCCTCAACGTCGATTCGGACAACCGGCGCATCTCTCTGGGGATGAAGCAGCTCACCGAGGACCCCTGGGAGCACATCGAGGATTACATCTGGGAGGGCGCCTACGTCGAGGGCAAGGTAGTGCGCATGGCCCGTTTCGGCGCCATCGTCGAACTGGCCACGGGCATCGAGGCCCTGTTGCACATCTCCGAGATCGTCGACGCCCATGTCCCCAACGTCGAGGACATCCTCAACATCGGCGAGGACCTGACCTGCAAGGTCATCAACATCAACCGCGAGGAGCGCAAGGTCAACCTGTCCCTCAAGGCCTACAACACCGATATGGGTATCGGCCCCGAGAACGACCCGATCATGACGCGCTTGATAGAGAAGCAGGAGTCCAGCGAAGCCGCCGAGACCGAGTCCGAAACGGACTCCGCCGAGGATGGTTCGGAAGAGGAAGAAGCCGCCCCCGAAGAAACCACAAGCGAGGAAACCACAAACGAGGAAACCGAGGCGGTGGAAACGGCTGACGAGGACTCCGACGGCGAAGACAGCTCGGACGAGAGTCTGGACGAAAGCCCGGATGAAGCCGACGACAAGCCGGCTGAGGTCGAAGAGGAAACGGTTGTTGAGCCGGAAGAGGAACCGGCTGCTGAATCGACTGACGAGCCGGAGGAATCCTCCGCTCCCGCCGACGCTGAAACCGCTGAAGAACAGGCCGAGGATAAAACCGAGGAACAGGTCGAGGAACAGGTCGAAGAAGTTGAAGCCAAAGTCGAGGACGAGACCGAGCCGGAGAAATCGGACGAACCTGAGGAATCCGACGATTCCGACAAATCCGAGGAAACTGACCAATCGGAGGACGATTCCATTTCCGAGCCCGAGGCTGAGAAGAACGACTGACCGACTCGGATAACCTCAGCTCATCGCTGCGGCACGGGCACCTGAGAAATCACGGACAACCCGCTATACTTAAGCTTGAATGCGGACGTCCCAAGGTGTCCGTCCGTTGATATCCAGCGAAAACCCGACTGGGTTTCTGGGGTCTTGAACACTTTTGCGTTTGTTGTCTATGACACTGTGGAAGTTGTTTTCCACGCTTGAAGGCAGTAACCCCGTTTACGGGCTAACCAACTACCGGCGTTTGCCGGGCAAACCTGGAGGAAGTAGATGCGCAAGATTATCCTGATCGCCGCTGTCGCGGCCCTGGCTCTGACCCTGGTCGGTTGTGGCGGCGATGTCGACGGCCTCTCCGACGAGACCTACGCCGAGATCTGGCTCAACACCTACGAAGATTGGGACGGCGAGACCGACGCCTGGGACAAGGCCCTGCAGGAGTACGGCACCAACGAGGAAGAGTACAACGAGTTCACCGTCGACCTGCTCGAAGCCGACACCGCTCGCTACGATGAGGTCACCGGCCCCATCAACGACGACTTCGAGGCCAGCATGGCCTACGCCGGCTACACCATGACCGTCGGTCTGGGCGGCCTGTTCGAGGGCCTGGGCGAGGGTATGGAAGACGGCCTGGAAGGCATGGGCGACCTCTTCGGCGAGCTCGAGACCGGCATCAACGAGGGTCTCGAGGAAGCCAGCGAGGCCATGGGCGAGGCCGTTGACGAGGCCGAAGGCGCCATGGAAGAGGCCACCGAGGAAGCTTCCGAGGAGACCGCTCAGTAAACTCGTTCTCCCATCGATCCAAAAAGCGGCCCCGGTTGGGGCCGCTTTTTTTGCCGAGATTTCTTGCAATCCGGGAGCGGCTCACTCCGCTGATACGGGAGCAGAGAACTCGACAGCGAGACGCCCTCGCCGGCCGAAGGAAACAAAGACGGGAGCCCCGGGGCTCCCGTTCCGTTAGCTGGTACAAACAACATTCCAGTTCCGCTCGGTGGAGACCGACAGCTTAATGATCATTCATCGGAGCGGTTGCCAGGATCGGTCGGATCAAGGTCCCGTCTTGCGAGTAACGAGCACCTGGGCGATCCAGGGCAAAGGCGTACGCCATCGGCTTGCCTGTGGTTCTATTCCCCGAACGACTCGGTGACCTGTGTCCAGTCTCCGTCCAGTGCCAGGGAGAGTCCGCCGGTGGAATCCAGGCAGAGCAGATCGAAGCCGCCGCCGGGGATGTGGATCAGCTCGAGCTCCCAGGGACCCTCGCCGGGGCAGGGCTCGTGCTCGGTTCGAGCTAAAGAGCCGGTCTCGGCGTCGTCATAGAGTCGCCCCTGGTCGTCGACGGCCAAAACCAGCACGCCGCCGGTCTCGGCGTCGATGTGCAGTTCGACGCACCCCAGCTCCTCGCCGGTGGTGTTGAAGGTCGTCGAAGCCTGCCAGGCGCCGTCGACGAAGCCGTAGAGCATGCTGTCGTCGCCCAGGATGAAGGGGTTGAGTGTTTCGTTCGCAATATCGTAGTAGACCTCGACGTCGCGGGGCGGCGCCGTCGGCAGGTCGGGTTCGAGACGCATCCAGCCGGCCTCGACGCCGGTGATGTACATGGCGCCGGTTTCATCGAGCATCAGCGCCAGGATGACGGTATCGGAGGCCTCGTAGACGGTGCCCCGGCAGGACGGCGCGGCGTCCGGTGGCGGGGCGGCCAGCTCCACCCAGCTCGCGCCGTTGGTCTGGTAGAGGCGGCCCGCGCCGTCGATGACGAAGATGAAGAGCGTCTCCTCGACGCCGGCGATCTTGCGCAGGTCCAGACTGTAGGGACCGGCGGTGGGGCAGGGCTCACCGACGGCCGACCAGCCCGTCTGCTTGAGTTCGTATAAAAGGCCGTCGTCGTCGAGGGCCATGATCAGTTCTCCGTCGTCAGCGTGATAGGCCGACAGGACGGGCTGAGCATGGGAGGCCGCAGCCAGCAGGCCGATGATTAGTATGGGGATCAAGCGTTTCACGGTTAATCAACCTCCAGGACCTCCAGGCCCGGGTTCTGGGGCAGCCACCCCTCGCCGTCGGTGTTGTAGATCACGCCGTGGGAGTCGCAGAGCAGCACGGCCAGGGTGTCGGTCTCGCGATTGATATAGACGTCCATGTCGTAGGGTAAGGCTCCGTCGGCGCTGCCGGTGATCTGGTTGATCACGGCGCCGTCCTCGAGCATCCAGAAGTGTCCGGCGGCGTCGGCGACGAAGTGGTAGGCGGCCTCGTCGGAGTTGTAGGCGCTCAGCGAGAAGGGCGCCTCGCCGTTGATCCCGGCGTCGATCTCCAGCCAGCGGTTGCCGTAGGCCCGGTGGATGACGCCGTCGCCGTTGATGACGTCGATGAAGAAGACCTCCTCGCCCGGGGTGGCGAAGGCGTGGATGTCGAAGGGCTCCGGTCCGGGTACGGGTTCGAGCACGGGAGCCCAGCCTTCGCCGGTGTAGGTGGCCACGGCGCCGCCGGTGTCGATGGTGAACAACAGGGCGCTCTGCCCCCCGGCGTCGGTGCAGCCGGAGAGGCGGTAGTCGCCCTCACCGAGCTTCGCCAGCTCGATCCACTCCGTGGGACCGACGATGTAGGCCGAGCCGTCCCCGGCGAGGGCGAAGAGCAGAATGTGCTCGTCGACGGCGTCGTAGACGGCGGTGATGTCGTAGGGGCCGGCGACGGGGCAGCTCTCCGTCGAGGCCGGTTCCCAGTTTTCTTCGCCGCCCTGATGGACGGCGCCGCTCTCATCGATGCAGAAGGAGCTGAAAGCGTCGCCGGCGGGCTGCTGGACAACGCAGACGCTCAACCGCGCCGGCGCGGTGGCGACGCTCAGCAGAATCAGCAGGGAGGTCAGGAAGCTTCGCATGGTGTCGGATGGTGGTTGAAGTACCGGTGGTTGTCTTAGTGTTAATCGAGAGTGTTAATCGAGGCTGCTCAAGGTCAGCGCCCCGGCACCCCGACTGCGCGGGGGACGGCGTTTCGTTTAGTCCCTAGGGGTTCATTGTCCGCGTTGAAGCCAGGGCCGGGATCATTGGCAAGTGTTTTGGGAAGGCGTTGGTGGGAGCCGAGCTCAAGGGTTGTACCAGGGGGTCCGGCAATCCGAACACCGGGTCGGTCATGGTCGCCGTAACAACACCGGAGTGGCCGGACCGGGCAGTCGGATTGAATGCAGGTGACGCCGGCCGCCTTCCCGGGTTCACCCCTAAGACGAGCCCTGCGCACTCCGGCCGGTCCAATCATCCGGCACTTCGGGGCCTGGAGGGACAATCGCGCTACCCGGTATTCCGAAGTCGCCTAGCCCGTTTTGAAACGGTAGTCGGGCAGCAGCATCGGGCTGACGCGCTCGGTCTGCACGCCGTTGGAGTCGAGTTCGGCCTCCCACTCCTCGACGTGCTCCAGGGTCAGCTTGGAGAGCTTGACCTCCTCGGCGTAGGCGGCGGCGGCGGTGCCGGCGCGGCGGCCGAAGACGGTGATGTCCAGAAGCGAGTTGCCCATCAGCCGGTTGCGCCCGTGGACGCCTCCGGTGACTTCACCGGCGGCGAAGAGGCCGGGAACGTCGGTGGCGGTGTCGTCAGAGATCCACAGACCGCCGTTTTGGTAGTGCAGGGTGGGGTAGACCAGCATCGGCTCCTTCGAGATGTCGATGCCGTGGCGCATGAACTGCTTGAACTTGGCGGGCAGCTCGCGCTCGATGGTGCCCGGTCCCTTGAGTATCTCGATCATCGGTGAGTCCAGCCAGACGCCGACGCGGCCGGTGGGTGTCTGGATGCCGTTTTCCCGCTCCAGGCACTCGCGCATGATCGCCGAGGATTCGACGTCGCGGGGCTCCTTGGGGAAGACGAAGTCCAGGCCGCGGCGGTTGACCGGCTCGGCTCCGAGACCGCGGACCTTCTCGGTGATCAGCAGGCCGACGTTTTGCTCCGGGTAGGCGGTGCCGGTGGGATGGTACTGGATGGAGTCCATGAAGCGCAGCCGGGCTCCGGCGCGATAGCCCATGATCAGGCCGTCGGCGGTGGCGCCGTAGTGGTTGGTGGTGGCGAAGCCCTGGATGTGCAGTCGGCCGAGGCCGCCGGTGGCCATCACCGTGGCCTTGGCGCGAACCACCAGGTGCTCGCCGGTCTCCATGTTCTGCAGCACGGCTCCGGCGCAGCGTCCCTGGGCGTCCTTGATCAGCTCGACGGCCGGGGCGAACTCGACGACCTGGATCTGGGGCCGGTTGCGGATCTCGTCGCGCAGCACGCGCATGATCTCGGCGCCGGTCATGTCGCCGGCGGAGTGCATCCGCTTGCGCGAGGTGCCGCCGCCGTGCAGGACGTGCATCCGGCCCTCGTCGTCCTTGCCGAACATCAC
>WJMB01000220.1 GCA_014728185.1 Candidatus Coatesiibacteriota bacterium | reverse complement strand
CCTCTGGGGGGAGGGTTAGGGTGGGGGGCTCCGGTGCGCCCCCCCTCTGGGCAGGTTCATCGCCCACGGGTTGGATTACGGGGCGCCCGATCCCCTCCCCCCTCTGGGGGGAGGGTCAGGGTGGGGGGCTCCGGGTAAAAACTCGGCAATCCTCAGCAGTACACCACGCAGATTCCTAAAGACATCATGGCGTTGCACCGGCCGGTCAGCCCCGATCCAGCCCCATAAGAATGAATCTTACCCCGGCGGGATTCCGCGCTTCAGTACCCCCCCTCCTCAGCGCCCGTCTCCTCCCGTCCGCTGATCGCCTCGGGCTCGATGATGATCAGCAGCGTGTTGGCCACATCGCCCTCGGTCAGCGGTCCGTGCTCGTCCTCGGGCTGGTAGGCGTCGAGGAAGGCCTGGAGCAGGGGCAGCTTCTCGGCGGTCTCGCGGATCAATCGCGCCCGGCCCTCAATGAGCACGCTGCGCCAGGGCAGGTAGCAGCCGCCTCGCCCGTGGGGTTCGAGGGGCGCCAGGGCCGAGCCGACGCCGAAGCAGACCCGCTCGTCGGCGGCGAGGTGCTCGAGTTTGCGTCCGGTCAGGGCGGTGTGGATCAGCACCCTGCCGGCATGCCAGTGGTAGTTGACGGGAATCACGTAGGGCCGGGGACCGCCCAGGGCCAGCCAGCCGACCTCGCCGGCGGCCAAGACCTTCTCGCACCAGGCCCGGTCGCGGTCGATCAGGCTCATGGCGTCGCCCCCGCGGGATCGCACCAGCAGGCGTTCTCGCCCCGGGTCAGGGGGTGGTCTTCGCCGGTTTCCAGGTCGACTAGGTGGATGGTGTTGCTGTAGCCGGCGAGCCAAGCGGGCTCGTCGTCGGGCGTTTCCTCGACCTCCAGGACCGCTTCCGTCTCGGTTTCGGCGGTCTCCTCGCCGTCGCCGGGCAGACTCTTCTCCGGGTTGGAGCGGTAATCGGGATCGTAGAAATCGTTGTAGTAATGCTCGTCCGGGTACTCGACGGGCAGTTCGGTGTTGTAGTAGAGAAGGCTCCGATCACCGGCGAAGCACGGGGCGACACAGTCGTGGGGCTCGGCGGTCAGCGGTGTCAGCTCGTCGTCGGCGGGGTCGTAGAGATATATGTCGAAGGTGTCGGCGCCGGCGTGACGGTAGGTCAGGGCGAAGAGCGCGCCGTCGGGGCTGATGTCGATCTCCTTCACCTCGCCGCGAAAGGTCTTGACCGTGCCGATCGTTCCTTCGTCGGGATCGAGGCGCAGCAGCTCACTGCGGTCCTCGCCGGGGTCCCCGTGGACATAGTAGATCGCGCCTCCATCGGGGCTCCAGACAGGCCAGCGCGCCCAGGCGTCGAGCTCGGTCAGCCGTTCGGCCGAGGAGGGATCGTCGAGTTCGAGCAGGTGGATCTCGGCGCCGGAGTCGTCGCCCATCGAGGCGCAGGCCAGGCGCTCCCCGGCGGGGTCCAGGGCGGGCAGACCGTCCCAGTCGCCGCTGTCATAGACCAGAACGCTCTCGGCGTCGAAATCATAGCGATAGACGCTCCAGCCACCCAGGGCGCTGGAGGCGAAGACCAGCACCCCGCCGTCCGGGGTCACGGCGGGGGAGACGCCCATGTCGTCGTAGCCGAAGAGTGCGTCTACCAACTCCACGTTGGAGCCGTCGGCGTCCATCCGGTGGAGCATCCCGGCGTAGTCATAGTAGACGACGCCGTCCAGGGCCGCAGCGACGACGACGTGAACCAGAGCGAGGGGGATGAGGATCAGGAGCGTGCCGCGCATCGCGACCTCCTTCTAGCGGGTTTCGCCGTAGCTGGGGACGACGCAGCCGTTCCAGGTGACCCGGTAGACGTCAGCGGTATCCAGGGAATAGGCGAAGATGTCGATGTGTGCGTCATCGAAGAGGATGGTCCGGCCGTCGGCGGTGAAGCGGGGGAAGCGCTTGGCGCCGCCATCGTCGGTGAGCCGCCGGGCGTCGTCGTCGTCCAGGCCGGTTAGGTAGAGGTCGAAGCCGCCGTCGCCGTCGTGGTCGTGGACGTAGGCCAGGCTCTCGCCGTCGGGGCTCCAGGAGGGGTACATCCCGGCGGCGACGCGGCGGGGATCGGAGCCGTCGGCGTTCATCACGTAGACCTCGTAGCCGCCGGTGTAGGCCCCGCGCCGGGTCATGAAGGCGATGCGCTCCCCGTCCGGGCTCCAGGAGGGGTAGGAGTCCTCGGCGCCGTGGTCGGTTAAGCGTTGGAGCTCGGAACCATCAATGGCAATACTGTATATCTCCCAGTTGCCGTCGCGCTCGGTGTGGAAGGCCACCCGGCGCCCGTCGGGGCTCCAGCAGGGTGCGTCCTCGATGTGCGGCGTGTCGAGCAGGGTCACCTGGTCACCGCCATCGGGGTCCATCAGGTAGAGGTCCAGGTCGCCGCCGCGCTTGGAGCTGAAGGCGATCCGCCGTCCGTCCGGGGTGATCGCCGACTGCCAGCTCAGGCCGTCGAAGGTCAACTGCCGTCCGACGCCCGAGGCCAGGTTCAGGGCGTGGATGTCGCCGGCCAGGTGGAAGATCACGGTGCCCTCGAGGTCCAGCCCGATCAGGTAGGGCGTCTCTTCGGTGGGGGTTTCGACGGGCAGGGCGCCAGCGGCCTCGGCGACCTCCTCGGCCAGGTCGCGGCAGACGTAGGGGATGCGCCGCTCGACCTGGGCGTCGTCCTGAACGCCGATGACCACCTCGCCCGAGGCGGCGTCGACGAAGCGGGCGGCGATGGTGTAGCGGCCGCCCAGCAGGGTCACCCCGCCGACCAGCAGGTAATCGGCGCCAAGGAGACCGCCGACCTCGACGGCGGTGTCGGCGTCGACGACGCCGGAAAGGGCCAGGGCCTGCTCGGACATCACCTCGGCCAGGCGGGCGCGCTCGACCAGGGTCAGCTCGGCGTGCTCGGAGAGCGAGGCGCGCAGCAGCTCGGCGGCGCCGCGGGCCAGCTCCGCCGAACAGCCGACGGCCTCGAAGTCCAGGATGGCGATCGTCGGCCCGGCGAGGGCCGCCGCGGCCGTCAGGATCAGCAACAATGGGGTCAGCTTATGCATGGCTGCCGCCTTTCTCGACTTCCAGTCAGTCCGGCATGGTTACGCTAGGCGCGGAACCAGGTTATGGGGCATGGGGCTTATCGGAGCATTCTAGTCCCCGACCTGCAAATGCAAACGACAGGGTGCAGTCCGGTCATCTTGCCACCGGGAGGAGCATCGCTCACTGGTCAGAGAGGCAGAGGGTCGGTCGGGGCACTCCAGCCCCCGACCTCCGGTTCTCAGCTAAAGGGCACCACCCGGACCTCTCGTCGATTGGTAGTTCCAGCGAGCAATACGGCCTCGAAATACCCACAAACCGCGAAACAACGGCCCGGGATGCTTCTTACCCAGCCACTGATCCGGGCCGGGTTGCAGTCGTCGGCCTGGGTTTGATGGTGGGCAATAAACGAACCGGCGGATGAGCGAACCCGGTCCAGCGAGAGGACGTCCATAAGGAACCCCCAGCTCCACTAAACGCCGAAGACGCCGTCCAGGCCGTGGAGCCACAGTTCGCGCAGCTCGTCGAGGGATTCGTTGATCAGGTAATGCTCGCCGTAGCGGATGACCAGGCGGCGCTCCTCCACGGCGGAGCCGATGCGGGCGGCCTCGAGCCCCCGAGCGCGGAGGAAACGGACAGCCTCGCCGCCGCTCCCCTTGGGCACGGCCAACAGGTAGGCCGGGGTCTCGTTGAACAGCAGGGCGGCGGCGGAGCCGGCGTGGAGGTCGTGGAGGTTGGCACGCAGTCCCACGCCCGTCGAGAGGTAGGTCCCCAGGGTCATCTCGGTCAGGGCCAGGGCCAGGCCGCCGTCGGAGATATCATGGCAGGCGACGGCGTGTCCGGCGGAGATGAACTCGACCACGGCCCCGAGCTCCCGGCGCCAGCGGTCGGCCTCGAGGTCGGGCAGGCGTCCGGCGGATTCGCCGTAGACGGACTCGTAGTAGAGGCTGCCGCCGAGTTCGGGTCCGCGTCGGCCGACGAAGAGCAGCTCGAGGCCGGGCTCGGTCAGGTAGGCGGGGACGGCGCGGCGGACGTCGTCGACGATGCCGACGCAGGCGATTATCGGTGAGGGCGGCACGGCGACGCCCTTGGCCGACTGATTGTAGAAGCTGACGTTGCCGGAGATCACGGGCAGGGCGGCCTCGGGGTCCTCGATGAGCCCCAGGGCGCGGCAGGCGTCGCCGATGCCGCGCAGGCCCTCGGCGAACTGCCAGAAGATATCGGCCTGCTCGGGATTGCCGTAGTTGAGGCAGTCGGTTATCGCCGCCGGGCGGGCGCCGACGCAGGCCACGTTGCGGGCGGCCTCGTAGACGGCGAAGAAGGCTCCCAGGTAAGGATCGATATCGCCGTAGCGCGGGTTGCCGTCGACGCTGACGGCCACCCCCGTCGGGCAGCCCGGCAGCGGGGCGACCACACCGGCGTCGGCCTCGCCGGGGCGCAGCACGGTCAGGCCGCGGACCTCGCTGTCATAGCGCTTGAAGATCGGGTAGCGCGAGGCTCCGCCGGGGGAGCCCAGCATCCCGCGCAGGATCTCGCCCCAGCCGGCGTCGGGTCGTTTCCGCTCGGTGTGAATCCGGGTGGATCCGGCCCGGCGCGGGCGCTCGTGGTAGACGCCGTGGGTGATGGCCCGGGTGCTGACACTGCAGACCGGAACCTCTTCGGTCTCTTCGCCCCGGTAGAGCAGGCGGTAGCGATCCTCGGCGACGATCTCGCCGATGACCGTGGCCGCAGCGCCCACGGCCGTCTGGCCCAGCTCCCAATCACGGTTGAAGATGGCGCAGAAGTCCTCGGCCAAGCGGGCCGGTACGGCGTACATGTAACGCTCCTGGGTCTCGGAGCAGGCGACGACGAAGGGCGGCAGGCCGTCGATCGAGACGGGGACGCGATCCAGGTGGACGTCGGCGCCCATGCCGACATCGGCGGCCATCTCGCTGGTGGCGCAGGCGATGCCACCGGCGCCGAGATCCTTCATGCCGAAGGCGGCTCCGCGCCGGCGCAGCCAGGCCCAGGCGGCCTTGTTGGCCTCGGTGAGCACCCGGGAGAGGAAGGGATCGGGCACCTGGACGGCGCCCCGGTTCTCCTCCTCCTCGTCGAGGTCCACGCTGGCGAAGGCCGCGCCGCCGAAGCCGGAATCGTCGGTGGCCTTGCCCACCAGGACGTAGACGTAGGGCTCCCGGGCGGCCTCAGCGGGCACCCTGGAGTGGATGATCCCGTCGGCGCGCACCAGGCCCAGGGCGACCACGTTGACCAGGCAGTTGTCGTCGAAGCGCTGGGAGAAGTAGGCGTCTCCGCCCAGATTGGGCACGCCCAGGGGGTTGCCGTAACCGCCGATCCCGTCGACCACGCCGGCGGCGACCTCGGCGGAGCGGGTGCCCCGGGGTCCCGTCGGATCGCCCAGACGGAGAGGGTCGAGGACGGCGAAGACCTCGGCGCCCATGCAGTAGACGTCGCGGACGATGCCGCCGACGCCGGTGGCCGCTCCCTCGTAGGGCACCACCTGGCTGGGATGGTTGTGGCTCTCGTGGGCGAAGACCACGCCGTACTCCACGCCCTCGTGCTCGCAGAAGCGCACGATGCCGGCGTCCTCGGCCGGGCCGAGCAGGACGTTGGGACCGTCCGTGGGCAGGTGGCGGCCCAACAGCTTGCGGCTGGACTTGTAGGAGCAGTGCTCGCTCCACATGATGTTGAACAGGTGGGCCTCGGAGAGCGTCGGCTCGCGGCCCAACAGCTCCACCAACTGACGGGCCTCGCCCGGAGTCAACTGGATGCCCAGCCCCTTCAACAGCCCCCGGACCTCGTCGTCGCTGAGCCCGTCGAAGGTCAGTCTAGCTTTGTAATCGGTCATCTCGCCCCGTCGTGATGGGTTCGGCGGCCGCGGGAGGCGGTCGGGAACGGACGGCGTCGGTTTGGGGGCCGACTAAGGAACCGGTGGCTGCTTCAATTCCAAACCAGGCGCTCTCGGATGCCCACTGAAGCCAGCCCACCTTATCGTGTTGTAATATAGTGATTTACGCTCAGCAACGATTATAATGGCAGGTAGGGCGGTGTGTCAACGGCGGCGTGATTGTCGCCAGCGCCGCTCGAAGACGCGGTTTTGATGCCTGGAGTCTGTTGACCCGCGGTGTTCCGAGGTTGATGATGAAGCATCATCAACGAAAGGAGGGATCATGTACACCTGCGGCGAGAAACCGGGCAGGGGAACCTACGTCTGCAATTACTGTTCCACAAGGGTGCACCTGGACGACGATACCGACGCCCTGCCGCCCTGCCCCACCTGTCAGAAGTGCAGCTACACGCGGGCCTGACGACAATGGTGTGAATGGTTGCGATGGCGCTGGTTAGCGGCGGGGGGCGCCCCCCCCCGCCCCAGGCGCATTTAAGTACATGGCCCGGGGCCGGGGTATCAAGCGGCGGGGATTGGAATCCCCGCCCTACATTCAATCCGCCACTCTGGTCTGGACCCTGTTTCACCAGATGACTATCGCCAGGGTATAAGAAAGAGGGACAGATTAGTATCAGTCCCCCTTTGCAGTATTGGCCTCTTGGCAGTGACCTACTCTCCCACAGAGTCACCCCTGCAGTACCATCGGCGCTAGAGGGTTTCGCCGCGTATGCAAAACTGTCTCACAGGTAATTGGTATAACCAGATGACTATCGCCAGGGTATAAGAAAGAGGGACCGATTAGTATCAGTCCCCCTTTGCAGTATTGGCCTCTTGGCAGTGACCTACTCTCCCACAGAGTCACCCCTGCAGTACCATCGGCGCTAGAGGGCTTTACTTCCGTGTTCGGAATGGGAACGGGTGTTTCCCCTCTGCCAGTGCCACCAAAAGACCAAGCTGTGCGGAGTCGTGCCGAGTCGCCGTTGCGTTGCAGTGCAACGGTTAGACACCCGGGAGCCTGATGACCCGGCTCCCCTCCGATGTTTGACAGATCTGACCAGTTGCTTGGTTGGTTAACCAGTTGGCAAGTCTTGATAGGGATGTTGTTACGAAGGATTGCTCCGGAGGGGCCTGTGGAGGGCCCCTCCGGTGAAAATGATGGTCAAGCCGCACGGCAGATTAGTAACGCTAGGCTGAACACATCACTGTGCTTACACCAGCGTCCTATCAACCTCGTAGTCTCCGAGGTGCCTTTAGGGGGCTCAAGGCCCACGGGAAGACTTGTTTTGGAGGCGGCTTGGCGCTTAGATGCTTTCAGCGCTTATCCGGTCCGAACATAGCTACCCGGCGGTGCCGCTGGCGCGACAACCGGTACACTAGAGGTTCGTCCACCCCAATCCTCTCGTACTAGGGGCAGCTCTCCT
>WJMB01000219.1 GCA_014728185.1 Candidatus Coatesiibacteriota bacterium | reverse complement strand
TTATTAAATGCTCCATTGCCCAACACCAATCATATGGTGAAATAGGATTATCAATCGAGTAGCTATACACTTCATTACCACTTGCTTCAAGGCAAGCTAACTCGAAACCAGAATCATAGAAAGTAAAGATATAACCCTCTGTATCAATTATTGGCTTATCCGTTGTATCCTGGTCATTATCCTCCAGCACCGGACCCCAGATAATGGAACCGTCGGAGGGATCGAAGGCGTAGAGAGCGTTGCCGTTAGCCAAGAGAAAACCATCGGGATGCCAGGAGGGATAATAAACCCCCAGAGAATTATCTATTGACCATAACTCATCACCATCTTCATCATCTAAACACACTCTATTGGACCAAAATATATACACATTATTATCTTCATCAATTGTTCGATTGCCGTTCATGTCATAGAACCATTCATACTCGCCACCACCACCACCGTTTGGATATTGGTAAGTGTTGGCGCAAATGATATCGCTGGAATATGTAATAGTGGGATAGAAACCACGATCATTATAATGATAATCAGTTATAATATCACTCCATAATTCAGTACCACTCATGTTAAACTCTTTTATATAATAGATACCATCATTGTATAATTCACCGAATAACAACGGATTTCCAACGTCTGTGAAACTGCCTATATAATCTCCGCCATTAGAGATTACTCCCTCTTCAATCAAAAAGCCGTCCTGGAAATCACTTTGGATAACGACATTCTTGATGATTACATAATCTTCGTTTGGTGAGATAACCGGCCACCATGAATAGAACCATTGACTCGGATGATCATACGTGGCTATAAGGTTTCCATTTGGATCAAACTTGCCACTTTGGTTGGATAGGTTATGGTATATATAACCATCTGAATCCATCGTTATCTTCCCATAACCCGTCCAGGGCTTATACCACAACAACCTGACACCTTCATGAGGACCAACATACGGACTCTGTCCGGTGTGCTGGTAATCAATACCCCAGGTGGCGCAGGCGGTCTGAGCGGAAACAAGGGAACATAAAACCAAAAGTGACAAGAGTATGACGAGTATGAGCTTGCGCTTCATGATCCCTCTTATCTCGCTTTTCTCACTTTTACATATCTCACGTTCGCTGGATTGCTTGACGTTCTCGCAATTTGAAATATAGACCGTAAGACGCCGGACGTCAAGGGCGATGGGAAACGAGAAAAGGTTTGGGCATTATGGAACTTGTTCGGAACAAATCAAGGCCGATATTGAAAGGCTCACCGAGCAGGCAATCGATGCTTGGGATCATCCGGTTTTAATCCCGATACAATAATGCGCGGTCTTGTTGCTTGATAATGATGCAATTATGAGTCGGTCAGCAATCGAACGAACGCTAGTTGCAAGCTAATTGGCAGGATAGGTTGTCCACCGATCATAAACCTTGCTGCCGCCACTTTTTAACTCCTGATAAGTGACAGGCAAATCTGCTATTACATGAGTATTAACAGCGGATTACATTAATAAAACAGTCCGAACAGGGTATCCGATCCCTATAAAAAGCCGGGAAAGAACGATTCGACAAGAGGGGGGTATTCATAACGCAAATGTTATCACGGCCATTCCCGGGGCGCCCTCCCTGGGGCTTGTTTATGGGGTTAACGAACCGGTGGGTCCTCGTGTCAAACCAGACCACAAGCCACACTGACAAATCCACCCGACGCGGCTTTTCATCAAAAACCCTCGAAACAACTTTTACCGGTCCAAAACTTGTCGACATCCCTGAATCCTGCTATACTTATCCAATTTCAAAGTGCCTAAAAGCCCTAAGAAATTACATCAAATGACCAAAGCCCATCCGGGCTTGAGCGACTTGCAACGCAAACAACCATCCGACCCCGGTCCTTCGCGGGCCGGGACCTGGACTCCCCGGACCCGCCGGGGGCAGAGGTTTAAGCCAGGAGGCAAACCATGAAGAAACTCGCCGTTCTCCTCGTTCTCGTCCTGCCGGCGCTTTTGCTGGCCGAGGACTGGGCCGGTATCCAGCGGCAGACCTATGAGCCCAGCTCCCCGATGGACCGCGGGGGCGTGGGCGTGACCAACTGGGGCGAGCAGACGGTGTCGGCCACCGGCATCGGCGTCGTCTCGGACAACCCGGTCAACGCCGCCCGTGAGCGCGCCGGTGCGCTTCGCGCCGCCAAGATCGTCGCCCTGCGCAACCTCTTGGAGCAGACCAAGGGTGTGCAGATCACCTCGACGACCACCATCCAGAACTTCGAGACTGTCGACGACACGATCATCGCCCGGGTCTCCGGCGTGGTCCAGGGGGCCACGGAGGTCGGCACCCCGCGTTACATGTCCGACGGCAGCATCGAGCGCACCTTCGCGATTCAGCTCACCGGCCAGGTCTCCGACGCGGTGTTGGTCGAGCCCTTCGAGACCCAGCCTCATCCCGCCGACGGCGACCACGACGGCCTGATCATCGACGCCCAGGGCACCGGTGTGATGCCGGCGCTGAGCCCGATGATCTACTCCGAATCCGGCGAGGTGATCTACGGTCCGATGAATGTCGACCGCGATTACGCGGTTATCATGGGCGTGGTGGGCTATGTGCGCAGCGTCGATGAGGCCCGCTCCGGTGACCGCGCCGGTTCGAATCCGCTGGTGATCAAGGCGGTCAAGGCAACCGGGGACGCCGGCTGCGATGTTGTGATATCCAACTCGGACGCCGCCGTGGTGCCTTACATCCGCGGCGTCAACGAGTGCAAGGTGACCATCGTTCTCTAGCCGACCGACTAAACCAGGGACCCCGTCGCCAACGGCGGCGGGGCCGCAAGGAAAAGGAAACCCGACGATGAAGAAGCTGGCCGTCATTCTAGCCCTGGCCGCCGTGGTCGGCATGATCGCCGGTTGCCGTCCCGAGCCCGAGAGCTACGGCGACACTCCGGAAAGCCACACGGCCACCGGCCACAAGTACCTCGAGCAGCGCGAGTACGACAAGGCCATCGCGGCCTTCGAGCGCGCCATCGACCTCGATCACCGCTACGCTCCGGCTTACTCCGGCATCGGTTTCGTCTACTTCCGCCAGAGCGCCGACGCCACCGGCGAGGGCCGCCTGGAACTGCTCGATATGGCCATGGACAAGTTCAACAAGAGCATGGGTCTGGACCCCGACGACGTCTACGGCAAGATCGGCAAGGGCCTGGTGCTCATCGAGCAGGGCAACCCGCGTCAGGCGCGCCTGCTGTTCCAGAAGGCCGCCCACGAGGACACCGAGGACGCCATCGCCAAGATGTGGTGGGCCATCGGCGCCGCCCAGGTCGGTTACTTCAAGGAGGCCGACTACGCTCTGGAGAAGGCCTTGGAGCTCGATCCGACCAACAGTGAGATCCAGAACACCTACGACCGCCTCAAGCTGGCCGAGCGCCTGATGCAGGGCGTCGAGGACGAGAACTACCGCGCGATCGCCTTCCTCTACCGTATCGGCCGCGCCGACGCCGCTGCGGTCTTCGCCCGCGAGCTCGACCTCTCCCGTTTGGAGCGCCGCAGCGTGACCAGCTACGGCGGACCGGACTTCGTCGGCCCCGGCGAGCCCGAGACCGGCGCCGGTGAGTACTACGCCACCGACATCGCCGATCACTGGGCCCTGCCCGAGATCAACCTGATGATCGAGACCGGCCTGATGGATACCTATCCCGACGGCAGCTTCCTGCCCGACGCCAAGATGAACCGGGCCGAGTTCGCCTATCTGGCCGCCAGCGTGCTGGCCAAGGCCACCGGCGACAACGAGCTGCTCATCCGCGGCATGTCAGGCGAGAGCCAGTTCCGCGACGTGCGGGCCGACAACTGGGCCTACGGCGCCATCGTCGCCTGCTCCACCCGGGGCATCCTCTCCGCCGACGGAGCCGGCTACTTCGAGCCCCTGGACTTCATCAGCGGCACCGACGCCGTCAACGCCGTCAAGGTCATCGAAACCATCCTCGCCGAGTACTAGGGGCTGATAGCGGGAACCCGGGTGGAAAACGGCCGGGGAGAAAAGAATCGGACGCGCTTATTACCAAGCCTGTCGAGACGCCTGAGTCCACAACGCTTCGCGATCCGAGCCAGACCTCCCTCCACACTAATCGGCCCGTCCATCCCTCCAGCCCGCCGATCCCGACCTGAGATCATCAACGGGCCCGGCGCAGCCGGTAAGCCCAACCGGGCCCGACACATTCGAGGAGACAAGATGCGCAAACTAACCACGCTATTCGCGGTCTGCCTGGTCCTCACGGCCGCCGCCGGCGCGGCGGAGACCGTCAGCGTCCGGGCCACCGGACTGGGCGTGATCTACAACGGCGACATCGCCAAGGCCCGCGACGACGCCATCAAGGACGCCATCCGCCAGGCCGTCGAACAGACCACGGGGATGTTCATCGATTCCCAGACCCGGGTCGAGATGTTCGAGACCCTCGAGGACTCCATCTACGCTCGCTCCAACGCCTACGTGCTGGACTACAGGGTCCTCAACGAGGGCTACGGCTCCTTCGAGAACTCCTACGAGGTCGAGGTCGAATGCACCGTGGCCAAGGGAGCCCTCGAGGAGAAGCTCTCCGAGCTCGATGTCTTTACCATCAGCACCATGATCGGCAACCCGCGCATCATGGTTGTGATCGAAGAGGAAAACCTCCTCCAGGGCTACCATTACTACTGGTGGGACTGGGAAGCCCTGGATATGGGCACCACGGAGATGACCCTGCAGGAGATCCTGCTCGATAACGAGTTCCCCCTGGTCGACGCCGCCCAGGCCCGCCGCAACATCGACCGTGACATGGTGATGGCCGCCCTGACCGGCGACGCCATGGCCGCCGCCGAGATTGGCCTGCAGTACGGCGCCGAGTACGTCATCACCGGCAAGGCCGTCGTCAAAGGCTCCGATATCACCGCCTACGGCGTCACCGCCGGCAGCGGGATGCGCTCCTACCAGGCCACCGTAAACCTCAAGGCCTACTCGACGGGATCGGCGCGGATGGTCGCCTCGACCTCCAAGAGCGCCAGCGCCGCCCACACCGACGACCTGACCGGAGGCAACGAGGCCCTGCGCCAGGCCACCAGCCAGGCCGCCGACAAGATCATGGGGCAGATCCTCAAGGCCTGGGCCCGCGAGGCCGCCCAGGGTCAGACCATCCAGGTCACCGTCTACAACGCCGACAGCGCCACGCTGAACAGTCTGATGGTCTGGATGCAGGAGCAGATCCGCGGCATCGAGCGCATCAACGTCCGCCAGCACTTCGGCCTGACCGCCAAGCTGGAGGTCCAGTCCGACTACGACGCCGCCGCCCTGGCCAAGGAGATCAACTACAAGCCGCGCGGCGAGGGCGAATTCGAGGTCGTCGTCTACGGCCAGAGCTACGATCAGGTCCAACTGGCCATCGCTCCCCAGGGCGAAACACCGCCCGACGAGGACGAGGTGGTCCCCGAGTAACCGGTTTCACCCCCGGGGCGGCGGTCGCGACGGCAGCGGGTCACCTCCGTCGCCCTACCCCATACAGCCAAGCGCCGCCGGGATACGGGCAAGCGATCCCGGGCGCATCCCCTTGACCGCTTCGCGGAGGTAGATCGCAATGAAAAAGACGGCCCTGATAACCTTCTGCCTGGTGCTGGCCCTGGTCGGCTCCGCCGGCGCCATGGAGATGCGCAAGCGCATCGCCGTGGCCGCCCTCGAAGACAAAGCCGGCAGCTCCTACAACGTCGGCACCGGCCTGGCCGACGTGTTGACCACCGCCCTGGTCAACACCGGCAAGTTCCAGGTCTACGAGCGCGACCAGTTGGCCCGGGTCATGGAGGAGCAGGCCCTGGGCACCAGCGGCCTGGTAACTCCCCAGACCGCTCCGGAGATCGGCAAGCTCCTGGGCGTCCAGGCCATCGTCTACGGCTCGGTGACCGAGTTCTCCTCCCAGGAGGACTCCGTCGGACTGGGCACCATGCTCGGCGGCATCGGCTTCAACCGCCACACCGCCCGGGTCACCCTGGATATCCGCATCATCGACACAACCACCGGTGAGATAATCTTCGCCCACTCGGCCACCGGCGAGGAGAGCGAAGCCGGCGGCGCCATGATGGTTCCCGGCATGATCATCGGCGCCGGCAGCGACTTCAACAACACCCTCGAGGGCAAGGCCGCCCGCCAGGCCATCGAGGAGATCGTCGAGGCCATCAGCGTCAAGATGAAGGACATCCCCTGGACCGGCGCCGTGGTCAAGGCCGACGGCGACCGCGTCTTCATCAACGCCGGTATGGAAGCCGGCATCGAGACCGGGATGGAGTTCAAGATATATCAGCGCGGCGAAGATCTCATCGACCCCACCACGGGCATCTCCCTGGGCGCCGAGGAAACCCTGATCGGTGTCATCCAGGTCATGGACGTCAAGGAGAAGTACGCCATCTGCCGGGCCACCTCCGGCGGCGGCTTCACCGGCGGGGATATCGTCCGCGAGAAGGGATACTAACCCCGGCCGATGCCCGTACAGCGAACCGGCATCCGGCCCGCATCGACCACGCAGGGCGGCGGAAGACCCGCCGCCCTCTCCACACCCGCGACCTTTGCCGAATCGCCGATCGGCCAAGGACGCCGTAACTCGACCTACGGGCAGGCTTTGGCACGTTTTTTGCGGATTCCCGCGCCGCTTTCGTCCCAAACCCTCCCCGCTCTGCTGCAAAAAACGTGCCAAAGCCGGGCGTATTCACGGTTGACGTGCATTGGATTCGGCAAAGGTCGCGATCGGTCATTGTGAAGATGTACCTCAGCTAGACGAAGCGCCTGGATAATCAAAGGGTAAACAAATCCAGTGCCCCTCAACGACTGCCTGGATGTAACAGTTAATCAATCTATAATTCATTACCTCACAAGTTGTTAGAAGTGTACTCCGGTTCAATTGCGAGTGATAATCCCAATCCCAAAAGCTATTGAAAAGCATTTAGCCTCAATATGACTGGTAAGCCCGGGATCTGGGTCAGGAGTCGCGTCTGCCCGAAGCAGAGCGTCCGCTTCGGGCAAGCCTGGTTTTCCGCCACCAGACTGCGCGCGGACAGCGACAGCCTGCACGGCTATAAAGTACTAATAACAAGCGATTAGAGATACATGCCTGTTTATGAGCGCGTGATAATCCCTAGCGGTTTTATATGCAGTGCCCGTTAAGGCCGATTTCATCATGCGTACCCTTTTTACTCGTTATTGATGGGCTTATGAGCCGGGTAACATTCGGATGAACGTATCGTGCCGTCGTCATTGTAGAGTGTCTTGAGAGCTACGCCCCTGTCGCCGCCACTTTCTGAATACTCAATCAGCGACAGATTATCTAAGAGTCTACGCGCTTAAAACCAGCAGTTAGTAACCACAATCCGGTCCGGACAAAGTGCGCGATCCCTTGTGCAGTTAACCCGCCGGCCCCACCACCGTCTTGGATATTACCCGATGAGAAGAAACCCCCTTGTTACCTGCTTGCTGATAACCGTGCTGCTGGCTCTATTGGCCGCGGGCTGCGCCCGTCCCCCGGAGCCCCGGGTGCTCAGCCGACGTCCGGCGCGTCCCGGTGAGCTCTACCTGCTGCGGCGCATCGTCGTGGCCCCGGTCAGGGATGAATCCGGCGTCGGGTCCGGAGTGAGCGACGCCCTGGGCGAGATCCTGACCACCTATCTGGTCAACACCCGGATGTTCCGCGTCTTCGAGCGCGCTCAGCTCGAACAGGTCCTGGCGGAGCAGTCCCTGGGTCTGGACGGCCTGACGACGCCGGAAACCGCCGCCCGGGTCGGCTCCCTGGTGGGGGCCCAGGCCGTGGTGCTGGCCACACTGACCACCTTCGGCGATCAGCAGCGTAGCTTCGGCGGTGTGAACGAGGACGGCGGCTTTCGCTTAGACGTCCACGACGTCGAGGTCGGCCTGGACCTGCGCATCGTCGACACGGTCAGCGGGCGCATCGTCTTCGCCCACAACGCCGTCGGACAACAGCGGGCCTTCGGCGGCGCCCTGGCCAGCGAGGACCTGGTCCTGACCCGAGAGCTACGGGACGATGACTCGCTGATCGGCAAGGCCGCCCGCGAGGCCGTCGAGGCCGTCATCGAGGCCATCGTGGTCAAACTCGACGATCTGCCCTGGACCGGCGCCGTGGTCAAGGCCGACGGAGACAAGGTATATCTGAACGCCGGTGAGGAGGTCGGTGTCGAACCCGGCCTGCGCTTCGAGGTCTTCGCCGTCGGCGAGGAGCTCATCGATCCGAACACCGGTCTCACACTGGGCCGCGACGAGAACCGCCGGGGCACCGTCGAGGTCGTCGAGGTCCACGGGCGTTACTCCATCGGTCGGGCCGTCAGCGGAACGGGCTTCCAGACCGGTGACATCCTGCGCGAGACGCCGCCGGAGGAAGATGCGCCGCCGCCGACCAGCTAGACTAATCACTCTCGGCGCCCTCGCCGGTGCGCTGCTCTCCGGCTGCCTGCCGCCCGGTAACGGCCCCCACAGTGAGATTCGCCGCGTCGTTGTCGTCGATCTACGTCCGGGCGGCGAGGTTGCCGAGCAGGACGCCGCCGGCGCCGCCGAGCTGCTGGTCGCCGAACTGGCCCGGGGCTACTCCCTCCATCCCTTGTCGCTTCGCGAGCTGGCCCGGGAAAGCAGTGGGCCGTTGATCCCGGCCGAAGAGTACCGGGAAAACCCGGCCGACGTTCCGCGGTTGATCACCGGCACAGACATCGCCGCCACGGCCCCCCAGCTCTACCTGATCGGCGAGCTGGCCGCCCTCGAGGTGCGCGAGGGCTCCGCCGATTCCAGCCTGGTCGAAAGCGGCTACCGTCGCGACGAGGCCCTGGTGCTGCTCAACCTGCGCCTCTACCTGGTGCCCACCGGTGAGCTCCTCGACGAGGCGCGGATCGAGACCCTGTTGAGCGCAACCGGCGCCCGGCGCCGTCCCCCCGGCACCCCGGTGGGCGATAACGCCGACTTCCGCGACAGCCTCCAGGGCGCCGCCCTGGAGCGGGCCATCGACGAGACTCTCGGGACAATCGACGATACCCTGGGCGGAGCGCCCTGGGCCGGAAGAATCACCGCCGTCACCGTCGAAGGCTCAGTCATGCTCCCCCTGGGCTATCGCAGCGGCGCCCGACCCGGCGATGTCTTCATCGTCTACGCACCCCGAGAGGTAGTCGACGGCGGGAGCGCCCCCACCCGGGGCGTACGGGCGGGCAG
>WJMB01000218.1 GCA_014728185.1 Candidatus Coatesiibacteriota bacterium | reverse complement strand
TTATTGAGAGATTTCCAGAAAAGACAAAATACTACAAAGATTATCGAACTCAGGAGCCATAGTTCGATGCCCAGGAATGAAGATTTGCATCAGGTTCTTTGCTCTTTGCAACCCCGTCCCTGGGTCGAGGGCGACAACCTCCCCTGGAACGAGGCCGACTTCTCGCGCCGGATGCTCCGCGAGCACCTGGCCCAGGGCCACGACCAGGCCAGCCGCCGCTTCGAGACCATCGACGCCCAGGTCGAGTGGATGCACCAGCGCCTCCTGGACGGCGAGCCGACCCGGGTCCTCGACCTGGGCTGCGGCCCCGGCCTCTACGCCCAGCGCCTGGCGCTCCTGGGCCATACGGTGCGCGGGATCGACTTCGGCCCGGCGTCCATCGAGTACGCCGAGGCGCAGGCGAAAAAGACCGGGGTGGACTGCGAGTACGTCCTGAGCGACCTCCGCGACGCCGACTTTGGCGCGGGTTACGGCTTCGTGCTGCTGATCTACGGCGAGCTGAACGTCTTCCGCCCCGTGGACCTGCGCCGGATACTGGACAAGGCCTGCGCGGCCCTGGCCCCGGGTGGGACGTTGCTGTTGGAGCCCCACACGGCGGAGTTCGTCGAGCGCCTGGGCGCCAAGAGCGAGCTGTGGTATCGTTCGCGGGGCGGAGTCTTCGGCGACGAGCCGCACCTGGTGCTGATGGAGCACTTCTGGGACGAGGCGACCCGCGCGGCCACGATCCGCTACTTCGTCATCACCGAAGACGGCGCGGTCACCCGCTACGCCCAAAGTTTTTTGGCCCTGCAGACCGGGGCGCTCGGTGCGATGTTGAAAGAGCGCGGCCTGGAAACGTTCACGGTTTACGACTGTCTGGGCGGCAAGCCGGTCACCCGGACCGACGAGCTGCGCGGTCCGCTCTACGCCCTTTCCGCTATCAAAGAGAGCTAGATGGTTTTGGAGTTCCAGTTGCACCTGCCGGTCTACGAGGGTCCGATGGACCTGCTGCTCGAGCTGGTCCAGCGTCAGGAGGTCGAGCTGGCCGAGGTCGATGTGGCCCGGGTCTGCGGCGAGTTCCTCCAGTACGTCGAGCGGGCCGAGGTCCTGGAGCTGGACCTGGCCGGAGAGTTCCTGGTTATGGCGGCCACCCTGGTGCAGTTGAAGACGCGGCTGCTCTTCCCCGTCGTCGACGGCGACGAGGAGGCGGTCTCCCAGGCCGCGGAGCTGCTGGTCAACATCGCCGAGTACAAGGTTTACAAGGAGCTGGCCCGGGCGTTGGGCGAGATCGAGGCGGCCCAGCTCGATCTATTCCCCCGGGGCAACCCGCTGCGCTTCGCCCGGCGCACGCCCAAGCTGACCCCGGACGGCGACATCAGCGCCCTGGCCCGGGCCTTCGGGCGCTTGCAGCCCCGGGCGATGGACGAGGGCTTCCTGGCCGCCGAGAAGGTCAGCGTTGCCGAGAGGATGGAGGAGGTGCTGGAGCTGTTGGGTTCGCGGGAGCGGTTGAGCCTGGCCGAGCTGGTCGGCGACCGTAGCAGTCGGGAGGCCGCCGTGGTCAGCTTTCTGGCGCTGCTCGAGCTGGTCAAGCTGCGCCGGATCCGCCTGGCCCAGGCCTCGCCCTACCTCTCGCTCTGGGTGACCTCGCGGGAGGACGGCCGATGACCAACGGCGACGAGCGGGCGGTCCTGCCCGAGCTGCTGCTGGCCGGTCTCGAGGCGGTGCTCTTCGCGGCCGACGAGCCCGTGCCGATCCGCCGGATGGTGCGGGCCCTGGAACGCTACAAGCTGGACCTGATCGAGGCGGGCTTGAAGGAGCTGCGCCGGCGCTACAACGGCGCCTCGCGCGGCGTCGAGCTGGTCGAGCTGGGCGGTGGCTGGCAACTGTTCACCAAGCGGCCCTTCGTCCGGGCCATCGAGCGGGCCCTGGGGCCGCAGAGCCGCATCCGCACGCGGCTCTCCAACGCGGCCCTCGAGACCCTGGCCATCGTGGCCTACCGCCAGCCCGTCACCCGGGGGGAGATCGAGGCGGTGCGCGGCGTCGACTGCTCGGGCACCCTGACCAGCCTGCAGGAGCACAAGCTGATCGAGGTCACCGGGCGAGCCGAGAGCCCGGGCCGGCCCCACCTCTACGGCACCACCGAGGACTTCCTCAACTACTTCGGCCTGCGCCACCTGGGCGAGCTTCCGCCGCCTGAGCAGGAGCTGCTGGACCTCGAGACGGCGCGCGGCGGCGTCCGGGTGGCGGTGGACGGCCCAGCGGGCTCGGGCAAGTCCACGGTGGCCCGGCTGGCGGCAACGCGGCTGGGGCTGGTCTACGTGGACACCGGGGCGATCTACCGCGCTCTGACCTGGCTGGCCCAAGGGGAAGGCGTCGACTTCGACGATCCGGCGGTCCTGGTCGAGACGGCCCGCGAGGCCGAGCTGGTTCTGGAGGCCGAGGGCGGGGCCACCCGGCTGCGCCTCAACGGTAAGCGCGTCGGCGCCGAGATCCGCACCCCGGAGGTCACCGCGGCCATCCGTCACCTGGCCGACCTGCCGCCGATCCGCGACCGGGTCAACGCCCTGGTGCGTCGCGCCGCCGAGGAACTGCCCGGCGGGGTGATCGTCGAGGGTCGGGACACCGGCAGCCTGCTCTTCCCGGACACGCCCTACAAGCTCTACCTGACGGCCTCGGTGCAGGAGCGCGCCCGGCGGCGGCTGGAACAGGAGAAGGCCCGGGGCCGGGGCGGCAGTCTGCCCGAGATCGAGGAGCGCATCCTCGAGCGCGACAAGGCCGACACCACGAGAACCTACGGCGCTTTGCAAAAAATGCCCGAGGCGCTGGTCATCGACACCGACGGCCTGACGATCCAGGAGGTCGTCGAGGCCGTCGTCGAGGCCGTGCGGCGCCGCCGGGCCGAGATCGAGGGGGAGCCGGAGCCGGAGTCGACCGCTGACGAAGACGCCCGGGGGGGCGTTGAATCGGACGGCGAGGCCGCCGAGGCGGAGGGGAGCGCATCCCAAACACCGCAAGGAGAGGAGTCTTGATGAAACGCCTGTTTATTCTGGCGGTCCTGCTGACGGCCGCGCTGAGCCTGTGTCTCTTCGTCGCCTGCGACGAGGAGGAGGGGGAGGAAACCGACGACGATGGGGCCGTCGGGGACGCCCAGGCCGAAGGCGAAGAGGGGGAAGGCGAGGGCGAAGATGGGGGCGAAGGCGAGGGCGACGGCCCGGCCCTCGAGTACGAATTCGAGGTCGCCGAGCTCGAGCCCATCTACGCCATGATCGAGATGCACTCGGGCAGCTACGACGGCTTCGCCCTGGCCCTGGAGGAGATGACCGCGGCCCTGGCCGACGCCGGCATCGAGGCCGTCGGTCCGCCCTTCGGCGTCTACTACAGCGATCCCGCCGCCGT
>WJMB01000217.1 GCA_014728185.1 Candidatus Coatesiibacteriota bacterium | reverse complement strand
TCCAGACCGACGGTCATGAAGTGATCGTCGCCCTCGAGCAGGTCATACGCCACACCGAGGCGGAAGGTCATCGGAATGACGCTTTCCTTGAACTCGGTCTCGTTGTAGCCGCTCTTGTCGCGACGCAGCTCACCGTAGGTGCCATCGAAGGCGATGTCGCCGCCGAAGTGCTGCAGGGCCATACCGATACGCAGGCTCTGGAAGCCGGTGTTATAGACCGTTCCCACGTCGAAGCTCCAACCATCGGCGGTGTAGCTGTCGATGTCCATGTGGATCCACTGGCCGCGGAGCCCCACGGAGAAGCGGTCGGTGAGGTTGAGACCGTAGGCGATACCGGCGGCCATGTCGGAGGCCGTGAAGGTGCCCAGATCGCCGGTCTGATCATCCTGGGTGGTGCGGGTCATCTCACCATAATCCAGGTAGTTGAAGGTCAGTCCAAAGGTACCGATGCCTTTGAAGGTATAGGCGGCGGCGCCGGAGAGCAGTCTGGTATCGGCGATCCATTCGTTGTCTTCGAAGAAGACATCACCGCCGGGTATACGAGCGATCGAGGCGGGATTCCAGAACGCCATGGAGGCGTCGGCGAAACCCGAGGCCACGACGGCGCCGGCCATACCCAGCATTCTGGGGCCGACTCCAATCTTGAGGAACTGCGCGGTCGCAGTACCCGTTTTCTCCTGAGCGACGGCCGGGATGACCAACACCAGCACCAGGAGAAGTGTCAGGGTTTTATACTTCATCGTTTTCTAGCCCCCTTCTCATGAAAGGTCGTTCGAGCTGAAGGTTTGGCTCCAGGGGGGTCGGGGGACCCCCCCGGTCAGCTAGATGCGTTCTCCCATCAGCACGGCGAACTTCCCGATTTTGGTGCCGATGCCTGGAGCATCAATGTGATAGACGTAAACTCCGGAGGCGACCTCCATGCTGTTGCGCGACTGGAGGTCCCACCAGGCGGTGCCGGTGGTGGCGTCGTTGTGTTCGATGATGTCGACCAGGTCGCCGGCGATGGTGTAGATGCGGATGGTGCAGCGCGACGGCAGGTTGGTGAAGGCCATCTTGCGCTCAACAACACCGGTCAGCGAGCGGGTCTGCCAATCGACGCCGCCTACGTAGGGGTTGGGAACCACGAGAACATCCTCGAGGTCGCCCTGTATCCCGGAAGTAAGGGTCACTTCGACATAGTTGGCGCGCACGCCGCCTTCCAGCGCCGGCAGCGGCTTGCTGCCGATGTTGGAGTTGTAGATCGGGCTGGCGCCATAATCGTATGCGACCACGGAGTAGTAATAGGTGAAGTGGTTGCGGGGACGACTGGGAGCGCTGACATCATGGTCGTCTTCGGGCCACTTGTCGTAATCATGGTAGTGGCTGCCGTCGTCGACATACTCGTAGATGCTCGTTGAGCCGGGAGCGTAACCTTCTCCGTCGGTGGGATCGGCGAAGATGTCGTCCCAGTTGTTCAGTGTGGTGAACTCGTCATACTGGTCGTTGTCGTTGGTCTCAAAGCCCGGAGCGCGCAGCGAGGCCGGATCGCCGTCTGCTGTGCTGCCGTCGCCGTCGGCGTAGTAGGGATCGCCGGGGACGTGCGGATAGTCCGGATGGTTGGGATTGTTGGGATCCTCGACCCAGTGGCTCCAGTCGTTGATGTCCTTGTCCCAACGGGCCAGCAGGGAACGCAAGTATACCGGTTCGTCACCGCCGACATTGTAACCCTGACCCTCGGGCAGATCACCGGGTACATCGCCTTCCGTTGCGAACCAAGGCCTCAGGTCCGAAGCGTCGCCGAGCTGATCCAGCGTGCTGGCGCGATAGATCAGGTAGCCTTCCAGGTCGATCTGGAAACCGGTACTCATGTCCATCTCGGTTTCACAGTTGATCTCCGGAGTCACCTGGGGATCGAAGCGCAGGGTTACGGTACCATCGCCGGTCACCGCGCCCAGCAGCGGGCTGGTGGGCGGAGAGAGAACGATGAAGTCATCGACTTCATCACCTTTCGCGGGATCATCGAACTTGCCGTTGAAGCCCAGGGCGTCGGACATGGCCTGGTCCGCGTTTTTACGGACACCGGTCAAGCCTTCACCGACCAGCCAGCACATCCGAACCTCGAAGACGTCGCCGGGCTGCATACCCTTCTCGTCGATGGTTTCGATGGGGCCGATCGAGGGGCAGGCGCGCCAGTCGTAGGCGTTGGTAATCTCCTCATAGGTGCCGGTATCGACCATGTAGGCGTACTTATAGGCGTCGTTGGCCGGGTCGTTGTTGATATCCCAGGAGTGCGACGCCGTAACGATGTACTCGCGCTCGCTGAGGGTATCACCGTTGTTGATACCCGGATTCATCACCGCGCGCAGAATACGCACGGCGACATACCCGGTCTCGCCGGCGGTTTCCACGCCGTTGGTCATGATACTCATATAGCGCGGTGCGCTGTCCTGGGTGAAATGATCGTAGTACGGCTGGATGCTCGCATCTCCGTTGACGGCGATGGGATAGTTGATCGAGTCGTACTCATCGGGAATGCCGTCGCCGCCTTCAGCCCAGGTGACGTTGTTGTACTCGTCGATCCCGGGGTCGTTGCCGTCGACCATGACGATATCGTCGTGAGAGTAACCGCAGTCGATATCGTAAGCAAAGGCCATGTAGGTGTTCGGCTTGAGGGCTGCGGATCCGCCGTAACGGATATAGTAAAGCACGGTCAACCACTCATCGTGCCCCGGAGCGCTCCAGGCCATGGATTGCGACATGATGTCGATACCGAAGGTCTGCGATGAGTTCGAATCGTTGGCGTACCAATGGCCGTCCTGGTCCGAGATGCGAGTCGGACGGTCCTCGCGCCAGAAGGGGGTCATCCAGGAAAAATCGACGCCTTCATAGCTGCCGAAGCTGGTGGGCAGAGGCTTGGTGGTTCCCTGGTTGGTGTTGTATATCGGTGACAGGGGATGCCATTCAACGCCCAAATAGTCGCCGTGGATGACCTTCTCGTCATCGCCGAACCAGAGCTGGGCGTAGTAGAGGTAGTTAATCCCCGATCCCAGGGGGTACTCACCGCTGGGGAACACCACATTTTGACCGCCGATCGACATGTCATTGAAGACGACGTTTCCGAAGTTACCTACATCATGGATAAAGCTATCCAGGGGATAATTCGGCTCCACATAGTCGTCGCGACTGCGCGCGTTCAGCCCGCCGGCACCGATGACACCGACGAAGACGCAGGCGGCTGTCGCGACAACCAGGAGAACTCCTAGTTTACGTTTCAGCTTCATGGAGATAGGCCTCCTTACTGAGCCTTCAGATCAAATGGAATGGGACCGGTCGGGGGAGCCAGGCTCCCCCGACCGTAACAGGCGAGTTAGAAGGACACGCTGGCGCCGACACGGAGCTGCAGCGGCTCGCCGTAGACTTCCATGTCGTCCCAGGGACCGTTCTCATCATCGTAGTTGTGGTAGAACTCGGTCCAGTCGCTGCCCGAGCCCCCGCCCTCGTTGGCGCCGAAGTTGGTGATGTTCCAACGGTCGAGGAGGTTGAAGCCCTCGACGAAGACGCCGAAGTCCAGGCCCCACAGCTCGATGTTGTAGGTGGCCTTGGCGTCGACATTGATCAGCCAGGGCATCCGCTCGGAGTTGATGTTGGCCTGACCGCCGGTCTCCACCGGGGGAGAGTAAGGGGTGCCCGAGCCCAGGTTGGTGTTGACGTTGAGCCCGAAGCCCTCATAGCGGAAGTCCAGCATCACGTTGATGGTGTGGGTGATGTCCCAGTCGAGGATGTTGGCTTCCAGGGGCAGGTTCCAGCCGTCGTAGGCGTAGTCGTATCCCTGACGCCAGTCGGAGGACAGACCGCGCGCGATGGAGTAGGTGTAGGAGATCTTGGAGGAGAACCAGTCGGTCCATGCGCCATCAAGCACGACCTCGACGCCGCGGACGTTGCCCCAGTCGGCGTTGGTGGTGCGGGTGTAGTTGTAGACACCCAGCGGATGGTCGTAGCGGATGGTGTCGATCTGGTTGGAGATGTCCTTGTAGAAGCCGGTCACATCGAGGAGGATCGAACGGCCCGGATCATCGGGACCGCTGCCCGGAATCCGGAAGACGTGCTGCACGCCGACCTCGTAGCTGATGGTCTTCTCGGGCTTGAGATCCGGGTAACCCAGGATCGGATAAGCGCCCTGGACCGGCTCGTAGTTGGACATATAGAGGAAGCGGAAGACCGGCATCTGGAAGAAGTGGCCGTAGGAGAAGTGGATCTTGTCGAACTCGGTGATGGGATGGGCCACACCCAGACGCGGAGAAAGCTGGTACTTGGGCGTCGACTCGACGCGCGGAATGTCGTCGAATTCCTCGTACTCGGAGTCGGGATCGCGTCCCTGATAGTCCATCGGGTTCTCGGCGTAGGTGGTGTTGGGGTCGAAGTAGTCGAAGCGCAGGCCGAGGTTGATGACCATCTCCGAGTAGTCCATCTTGTCCTGGATATAGGCCGCGCCCTGCCAGGGGAACACATGGTAGAAGTCCCCGTAGGTGTTGGTGGGCAGGGGCTGACGCTGGAAGTACTCGACGTCGTAGTACTTGTACTCCACGCCGGCCTTGATCAGGTTGTGCTTGTCGAGCTCGGTCTGGAGGTCACCCTTGGCGGTGATGATGGTCTCGTAAATGTCCTCGAACCAGCGCATATCGCCGCCGGTGTAGAACCAGCCGTCGGGTCCGGCCTGGGTGCGGTTCTGGTCGTAGTCTTCCCACCACTTCCAGCCGCCCATGGTGTGCTCGCCCCAGGCGTCGCCGTTGTTCCAGACCTTGGTCAACTCGCCGTCGACCGTCTCGTAGTGCCAGTCGTCCTCACCCCAGCGGATGCCGGCGTGGGTCCAACTGTTGTAGTAGTTGCCGCGCAGGGTGTACCAGGTCTTCTCGCTGACCAGGTGCTTCCAAAGGGCGGTTGCCTGGTAGGTGTCGCGGGCCTGGTAGATGTAATTGTCCAGGGTGTACTGCCACTGGACGTCCCAGAGCTGACGGGTGAACTGGTTGAGAGTACCCGAGAACGTCAGGGACATGTTCTTGTTGTTGGGGTTGGCCGGATCACCGGCGAAGGACATACGCAGCTTACCTTGGGCGTTGTATTCCTCGCGCGGTTCATCGCGGGGCAACTGACCGCCGTTGATGAAGTAGTCGCCGGAGAAGAAGGCGGTCATGAAGTTGGTGATCGGACCGCCGAAGGCGCCCTCGACCTTCCAGTAGTTGGCCTGGCGGGTGCGGGTGGTCCAGGTGACCGGCACGGAATCCGGATCGGGCTCGCCGGTGGAGGCCAGCACCTTCTCGGAGGAAAATTCCTTGGTGGTCTGGAAGACCTCCATGCGTCCGCGGACGATGGCTTCCCAGGTCTCGGTGCTGCCCGACTTGGTGACCATGTTGATCACGGCGGACTGGGCGTTGCCGTACTCGGCGGTGAAAGTACCGGAGATGATGGCCATCTCGGCGATGGCGATGTTGCTCACCGAGGTGCCGGCGTAGCCGCTGATCGGGTCGATGATCGCCATATCGTCGACCATGTAGGTGATCTCGGTGGCGCGCCCGCCGCGAACGTGCATGTAGCCGTCATCGTTGACCGTACCCGCTTCGTTCTCCATCAGATCGTAGAAGTTGTCAGCGGGCAGCTTCTCGATCTGCTCTTCGCTCAGGTACTTACGGGTGTCGACGATGTCGCGCTCGATCATCCGGCGCGTGGCCTCGACGGTGACGCGAATTTCGGTGGTTATGCCGCTCTCCTTCGACAAGGTGAAGTTGAGCGTACGGCGGACGTCGGAGATGAAGAGCACCGACTCGAACCTGAAATCGACGTACCCGGGCGAGCTACAAACGACGTCGTAGGTGCCGGGCTCGATGTCGGTACGAGAATAGTACCCGTCCTCGTCGGTCTTGACCGTGATGGGTGTACCCAGAATCTTGATGGTCGCCAACTCCAGCGGGTTGCCGTTTTCATCGGTAACGGTACCCGAAATCTGGGCGTTGGTGCCGGCGTAGGCGGCGCCGGTCAGCAACAGGACGCTCATCAAGGTAAGGGTCAGAAGAAAACGCTTCATCTTTCCCTCCCAATAAGGTGCAAGGAGCTTGCTAGCCTTACCTCAAAATAAGACCGTGACGGAAGCGGAGTAAAAACCGTTATCGTGGACCTCCTCTATAACTAATGATAGCCAAAAGTACTGTGTTGGCAAGTGTCTACTGGAAAAAAACCGTCAGGACAGCGTTTATCGGTTTGGATTTAAAATGCGATTACTGAACGGCCGGGGAGACTTGCGGTTAGACGATTGTGTGTCAGGAATGGTTTACTGCGTTTTCGCGTAGATATCAACTGCATCATTCCCCGGGTCGGGATCGAAATCAGCGGTATCGAGAGCAATGCCGACCATAAACCACAACGCCTGTAAGGCGCGCAGGCACCGGCCGTTGGACGCGGCTCGGGCCTGGGTGGAGCCTACAGAACCCTTCTTGACGTTAGAGGATACTATCCAAGTCTTTTCAAAGGTAAAACAGACCGGCTGGTATGTCAAGCAAAACCCCTCTATTCAAACCTGGAACCAGCCAGGAGCCTAACCTGGGACTCGGTCCCCGTACTTTATCATACTCTATCCCGGGTCTCGAGCCTGGGGCGGGATCGAATCCACCTCACGGTACGGTTCCAATTGCCATTCTCCCGCGGGTCACTTGTTGGCTGGGGCGCGCGGCGGCTTGTCCATCAGCCCCTTCCGGGCTCCGCTACTTTAAGTGATCACTAAAATACCACTAAAATTAGGGGTTAATAGGGGGTAATAGGGGCTAATACTCGTTGGGGTCATTTCTCGTTCTTGGACTGGCAAATATCGCCACTTGGTTGTCAACTAGTGCATTATGGCCCAGCAGACGGACAAACCACATAAGCCGATTTGTGGCGTCGGGCTCAACGGGCTCAAGAGGTTGCAAAGGGCGGATGCCGACGTTCCGTTCATACAGACTGGAAACAGCAACTGACATGTCGGACTAAAAACAGGCTGTTGAGAGGTTAAGCGATAACAAGCAGCTTATCACATTCTCGACTGGTTGCCTTCACCGAGCGCATCCAAAGGTCCCCTTAGTCGCAACCTCGCTTGAACCTCGCTTGAAACTCGCTTGGTGGAGAGGCCCATAAACCTCTTCGCAGTCGGCTCATCCCCTGGGCAGTCGATGCTGGACCCCGCCGCCCGGCGTCTGTTATCATCCTCTTCCCTCAAGCTCAACGAGTCCACGGTGGAACACCACGGGCGATACGGCGCTTTCGAGAACCATCATACGACATCGACACCGGCCGCACCGAAGACAGACCCGCGCCGAAAAGAAGGATGACCTGTGAGCGACACGAAAACTAATTATAGCAAACGCAGCCACACCTGTGGAGAGCTTACCGCCGAGGCGCTGGGTTCCCGAGCCGTTCTCTGCGGCTGGGTCCGTCACATCCGCGATCTGGGCGGGCTGATCTTCATCCGCCTGGCCGACCGCTACGGCGAAACCCAGGTGGTCTGCGATCCCGATCACGCCCCCGAAGTCGCCGCCCGGGCCGCCGCGTGCAAACTCGAGTCCGTGATCCGTGTCGCCGGCGTCGTGCGCGAGCGCCCCGCCGACCAGATGCGCGCCGAAGAGATCACCGGCGCCGTCGAGCTGCTGGTCGACGATTTCGAGATCCTTTCCCGGGCCAAGCCGCTGCCCTTCCCCATCACCGAGGAGCCCGGCAGGAACGAGGAGCTGCGCCTCAAGCACCGCTATCTCGACCTGCGCCGTCGCCCGATGCTGGAGTCCATCGAGTTCCGCCACCGCTTCATCCTGTCGATGCGCAACTATCTGGCCTCCGAGGGCTTCCTGGAGGTCGAGACACCGCAACTGACCCGCTCGACGCCGGAGGGCGCCCGGGACTTCCTGGTGCCCAGCCGCAGTTTCCCCGGCTCCTTCTACGCCCTGCCCCAGAGCCCCCAGATCTACAAACAGCTTCTGATGGTCGCCGGGCTGGACCGCTACTTCCAGATCGCCCGCTGCTTCCGCGACGAGGACCCCCGGGCCGACCGCCAGGTCGAGTTCACCCAACTGGACCTCGAGATGTCCTTCGTCGACGGCGAGGCGGTGCTGGAGCTCTCCGAGCGACTCTTCAACCACCTCTGGCGGGAGCTGCTGGATGTCGAACTGCCCGCCTCCTGGCCCCGGCTGACCTACGCCGAGGCGCTCGAGCGCTACGGGACCGACAAGCCGGACACCCGCTTCGGCCTGGAGCTGGTCACCCTTGACGATGCCTTCGTCGGGAGCGAGCTGCGTTTCATCGCCCAGGCCCTCGAGGAGGGCGGTGCGGTTCGTGGAATCCGCGTTCCCGAGGGCGCCGGAGCCAGCCGCAAACAGCTCAAGGAGTGGGAGAACGAGGTCAAGAGCGCCGGACTCGGCGGGATGATCTGGATCAAGTGGACCGCCGACGGCCTCTCCTCCAGTATCAAGAAGTTCCTGGACGAGACCGCCGAGACCCGCCTGCGCGAGCTCTCCGGCGCCGTCGAGGGCGATCTGCTGCTGGCCTGCGCCGGACCCCGGGGCCGGGTCGACACCGCCCTGGACCGCCTGCGCCGCCGACTGGGGCGCGACCTCGGCCTCATCGCCGACCGCTGGGACATCCTCTGGGTCACCGAGTTCCCCCTCTTCGAAGAGGACGACGAGGGTGGGCTGACCTCCAGCCACCACCCCTTCACCGCCCCCCTGTCCGAGGACTCCGGCAGAATCGAAAGCGACCCGCTGAGCGTGCGTTCGGCCAGCTACGACATCGTCATCAACGGCGTCGAGGTGGCCTCGGGCTCGCCGCGGATCCACGACGCCGATCTCCAGCGGCGCATCTTCAACGCCCTGGGCATCAGCGAGAGCGACGCCCGGGAGCGCTTCGGCTTCTTCCTCGAGGGCCTGGCCTACGGAACACCGCCCCACGCCGGCATCGCCCCGGGCCTGGACCGCATCATCGCCCTGATGCTCCGGCGCGAGAGCATCCGCGAGGTGATCGCCTTCCCGAAAACCCTGCGCGCCGCCGACCCCCTCACCGGCGCACCGTCCCCAGTCGATGATTCTCAACTAAAAGAGTTGGGAATTATCCTGCCTGATGACGCGGATTCTTCGACGGATGAAACGGGGTAAAGGCTTTCTGAGACACAATTTACAACCATTTTTGCCTTGACCGAAAAAACAGGCTAGTCAATTCCCGCCATTTCTGTTAGACTTCTACCGTCGCAGATTAAACGCTACCTATCGGCGTCTGTGCTATACCATACTCATCCTTACCTACACCAAAACCTGGGAGGATCACACTATGTGGATTACCTTCATCGCCCTGTTCCTCGGCGGTGTCCTCGGTGCCGCTTCGATGATCGTCAAGAAGAAGCCCGAGGCCGCTGAGATCATCGGCAAGATCGCCCCGTTCCAGGGCATCATCGGTATCGCCCTGCTCGTCTGGGGTGTCATCGATCTGCTCAACGCCTTCGGCCTGCTCTCCCTGTGGGGCGGCATCCTGGGCATCCTGGCGCTGGCCACCGCCATCGTCGAGATTATTCTGGGCTTCATCCTCGGCTTCAACCTGATCGCCAAGTTCATGGGCGAGAAGGGCGAGCAGATCTTCACCAAGCTGGCCGTGTTCCAGGGTATTTTCGGCATCATCGGTATCCTGCTGGCCATCTTCTGGCTGCTGTTCAGCTTCGGCATCTTCAACTTCCTGCTGTTCTAGCATTGAAGTTGCCTTAGTGTAACAATGGGCGGCCCCCTCGGGGGCCGCCCATTGTTGGACCGCCGTTCAGACTGCCAATGAGGTACTCTGGACATCACACAGCAAGGACGTTCAATGCGCTAACGCGCAAAGAGCTTACCAGATTCAACTTAACCGAGGACCGATCCCGCCGCCGCCAACACAAATGACAACCAACGAGCAACCCAGCCGGGTGAGCCGCACCCTCGGATCACAACACAAGCGCCTGGCCGACGAACTGCGAGCCGCCGGCCTTTCCCCGCACGAGGCCGAGCTGCTGCTGTCTATGCGCCTGGGCCTGCCCCGGCACCGGCTGTACCTGGACGCCAAGCGGGAGGTCCCGCCCGACATCGCGGCGGTGTTGGAGTCCGACCTGCGACGGCGGCTCTCCGGGGAGCCCCTGCAACTGGTCCTGGGCTCCGTCGGTTTCCGCGGACTCGAGCTCAGCGTACGCCCCGGCGTCTTCATCCCCCGGCCGGAGACCGAGGTGCTGGTCGAACAGGCCGTCGAGCTCGCTTCCCGGACCCCGGGAGCGCTCCTCGACCTGTGCTGCGGTTCCGGGGCGATCGCCTGCGCCCTGGCGGCGGAGCTGCCGACGCGCCGCGTCGTCGCCGTCGACGCGAGTCCGGCTGCCTGCGAATTGACCCGGGACAACGCCCGACGCCTGGGACTGGCGGAGCGGATCGGCGTCGTCCGGGCCGGGCTGGCGGAGGCCCTCGCCGGACCCTTCGCCCTGATCGCTTGCAATCCGCCCTACATCCCCAGCGGCGACCTGCGGACACTGCCCGCCGAGGTGCGGGACCACGATCCGGCGGCGGCCCTCGACGGCGGACCCGACGGCCTGTCCTGCTACCGCCGCCTGGCCCCGGAGCTGACCCGGCTGCTGCTCCCCGGCGGCCCGGCCGTCCTCGAGATCGGCGAGGAGCAGGGGGAGGCGGTCAGGGGTATCTTCGAGAACACCCCGGGCCTGGAGCGGGTGGAAATCCAGCCCGACCTGACCGGCCGCGACCGGGTGGCTATCGCACGGCGGGCGGTCGATTAGCCAAGATCGATTAGATACGGATGTATGGAGAGCGGATTCTCCAGCAAACGCCCCCCCTGTAGGGGAGGACCTTCAGGTCCTCCCTTCGTTCGTTCAACTAACTCAACAACGGCGGGGTCGGAGACCCCGCCCTACATTTGTCAATCAGTAGCGCTTCACGGTTGACTTATCGCCGCCGGACCTCGCGGATCAGCTCGTAGTAGCGCTCGGTCATTTTACCCAGGATCTCGACCTCCAGGCGCTCGTCCACGGCGTGCATCCGTTGGGTGAAGTCCGCCGGCAGGGGGTCCGAGGGGTAGGGCACGAAGCCGTAGGAATCGATGCCCGCCCAGCGCAGGTGACGGGAATCCGTTCCGGCCAGGCAGAGCAGGGGCAGGAAGTCGGCGCCGGGTTCCCAACGCACCGTCAGCTCCCGGGAGATCCCGACCACGGGGTGATCGTAGGCCGAGACGCTGGCCGGATGACCCTCGATGACGGCGACCTCGACGGGCAGGCCCTCCAGCAGCCCGGTGATCTCGGCGGTGAAGCCCTCGGCGTCGCTGCCGGGGAGCAGGCGGCAGTCGCAGGCCAGCTCGGCGCGCCCCGGGATGATGTTGATCTTCTCCCCGGCGCGCAGGATGGTCGGCGAGAGGGTGTCGCCATAGGTGGCCCGCAGGGCGGGTTCGAAGTCGGCGGCCCCGGAACGCACCAACTCGAAAAAGCCCTTCCAGGCCTCGTCGACGCCGGCGCGCAGTCCGGCCAATAACTGTTTTCCGCCCTCGACACCCTCGAGCAGCCGCTCGAGCAGCCGGGCGTTGACCTCGAGCACGCGATAGGCGATCGGCCTCTCCCGCAGCCGCCGCAGAACCTCGCCCAGGACCCAGAGCGCCTGGTCGTCTCCGGGCAGGGCGGCGTGACCCTGACGGCCGCGAACGGTCAGCTCCAGCCGCAACTGGCCCTTCTCACCCACCATGAAGGTCGAGAAGCCGCGCCCGGCGATGCGGTAGTACTCGCCACCGCCCTCGGTCAGGCAGCACCAGCAGTCGACGAGCTCGGGCCGGTTCTCGACGATCCAGCCCAGACCGGCGGCCCCGCCGACCTCCTCGTCGGGAGCCGCCAGCAGACGCACCGGGCGCCCGCCTTCGTTCTCGGATGCAGCCTCGACCAGCGCCGCCGCCTGGGCCGCCAGCACCCCCTTGCAGTCAACCGCGCCGCGCCCCCAGACACAGCCGTCGATAACTTCACCGCCGAAGGGGTCGTGGGTCCAGGCCGCGCGGTCCCCCACGGGCACAACGTCCAGGTGGCCCATCAGCAGCAGGGGCGGGCGGTCGTCGCCGCGAAGCTCGGCCCAGGCGGCTCCACGCCCCGGCGCGGTCTCCAGCGTCTGCGCTGGCAAGCCGCCGGCGTTCAACCACTCGGCCAGGAAACAAGCGCACTCCAGCTCGTCCCCCGGCGGATTGGTGGTATCGAAACGGATCAGCTCGCTGAGGAGCTTCACGGCGCGTTCACGCAGACGTTCGCTGAGTTCCACGGCGGCCTCACTCTCGTAATCGCTGATGGTCGGTCAATGCCCTACCGGTTATCGTCCGGGAAACACCCCGGGAAACGTCGCCCCGATAATAACAGACCACCGCAAAACGGACACGGCGACAGTCCGTCGCAACAGCCGTGCCCGACTGACTCCGATCAAATCAAGGCGAATAAGGGCACAATGGCATGTGCGGATTAACAGGGGTTTACAATCACCAACCGGTTGAATAACAAGGCATCATGATACGTGACCGGACCACACAGGGCGGATACTGATAGGTTCACCGAGCAGGTGTTCGCTCTTCGGGTGCGTCCGACTTCGATCCCGATACCATCATGCACAGCCTTATTGCTTGAGAATGATGCAGTTATGAGTCATGTCGCAATCGGGTGGTCGCTCTTTGCCAGCAACTATGCAGGGCAGGTTATCCACCAAGCAGGCCCCTTGCAGCCGTCACTTTTTCCTGCTGATAAGTGACAGGCACATCTGCCACTACACGTGTATTATCAGCAGATTACAATCGCAACGCGGTCCGAACAGGTTATAAAATCCCAATCACAACATACAAACCCCCAACCCTTGACTGACAAGGCCGTTACCGTATATCCCCGACCTGATGCGAGTGACAATCCCGATCGTTGTTCAAGAGAGCCGCCCGAAAAAGAAAGCACCAAACTCAAACAGACCCGAAGACATCACCAGGTAACGCAGGACCAAGCATAGTCCGGGACCTTCGCCGAACCGCCCACCGTCGCCCTTAAGCCTTCCTCGCCATGAAGACGAGGCGTTGGCACGTTTCTTGCAGCAGGGCGGGGCCGCCGCCCGGCGGGAGGCCCGGCGGAACTCCGCAAGAAACGTGCCAACGCCGTTGCGATCGGCGGCACACCCGAGATGGGTTCGGCGAAGGTCCCGGGGACGACGGCGCCGTTCCCGGCTAACCGTACCGGTTATTCCAAGGCCTTGATGGCGCCCCAGGAAGCCTCCCGGATCGTGGACAATCCGCTGCCGTAGAGCTCGATGATGGCGCTGTACTGGTCGTCGAACTGTTGACTGCAGCGCATCCAGCTCGCGCCGTCGTCGGCGCTCCAGCAGGCTGGCAGGCCGTAGTTGTAGTCGGCGTAGCGGTTGACCATCTGCAGGAAGATACCGTAACCACTCAGCGAGGCGACCAGCCAGTAGGTTTCGCCGCCGGCGAGGACGATGTCGTCCGGCAGCTCCAGATCGATCTGGTAGACGCCGTACTCGTCACCTTCGTACTCGAAGAGGTCGTAAAAGGTTACGGTGACGTCGGAGGAAGGCACGGCTACCGTTTGCAGTACGTCGCCGCCGGTGGGCATCCCGCCGTTGTCGGAGTAGACCCGCACCTCGAAGTCCTGGGGCGAGGACAGATAGCAGCCCCAGATACGGATGCCGTCGATGGTCCATTCACCCGGCGGGGTTATGTCGTCGGCCAGCAGCATCGAGCCGTAGTCGCCCACGGCGTACTCGGGATCGACGTAGGGCTGCTCGTAGATAAGATCGCCGAAGCTTCTCCGCGGCGCACCGACGACCGACGTTGCGGACGCGACGCAAGCAAAGACTACCAACAGCGAGAACAGGACGATTCGTTTCATTGCGCACTCCTTATGCGTATGTGCGAAACTGGTGAATGAGCTGACCCACCAACCCTGCCGAACGGGTTGATGTTCAAGTTATCATTGGAAAACACGTATCACTTTGTCAATACTCATTCTGCTCTTCAGTCTACCGACAAACCCTTGCGCAGATAAAGCCTGGAAAAGCCACCGGCCCGATGTGCTACAATCGGGTATTGACGTTTCGACCATACCAACCCGCCAGGAGCCCCGATGAGTGACACCGGCTTCGCCGAGAACCTCGAACGCGCCCAACACGCTGTAGCCGACCTCTGGGGGTGTCTTTGACCCCCAACGCAAACGCAAGCGCCTAGACGAGCTGAACAAGCTGATGACCGCTCAGGACTTCTGGGACGACCCCCGCGCCGCCGGCAAGCTCTCTTCCGAGGCCTCCCGCCTCAGCGGCGAGCTCGAACGCGCCGACAAACTGAAGTCCGACCTCGCCGACCTCGAGGAGCTGGGTGCCATGGCTCTCGACGAGGAGGACGCCGGCGAGCTCGGCCAGGTCGTCGAGCAACTGGGCGTCCTGGCCCGCCAAGCCGAGTCCCTGACCGCCCAGGCCCTGCTCGCCGGCAAGTACGACGACGAGGACGCCATCGTCGAGCTGCACCCCGGCGCCGGCGGCACCGAGTCCGCCGATTGGTGCGGGATGCTCTATCGCATGTACGCCCGCTTCTGCGAGCGCCAAGGCTGGAAGCTCGAACTCATCGAGCTCTCCCCGGCCGAAGAGGCCGGCTTCAAGTCCGTCACCCTGGCCGTCCGCGGCGAGCTGGTCTACGGACGTCTCAAAGGCGAGATAGGTGTCCACCGCCTGGTGCGCATCTCACCCTTCGACGCCTCGGGACGCCGCCACACCTCCTTCGCCGCCCTCTACGCCTACCCGGACCTGGACACCGACATCGAGTTCGAGATCGACCCCGGTGATCTGCGCATCGACGTCTTCCGCGCCTCGGGCCACGGCGGCCAGTCCGTCAACACCACCGACTCCGCCGTGCGCATCACCCACAAACCCACCGGCATCGTCGTCAGTTGCCAGAACGAGCGCAGCCAGCACGCCAACCGCGACTACGCCATGAAGGTCCTGCGCGCCCGCCTGGCCGACTACTACCGCCGACAGCGCGAGGCCGAGCTGGCCGACTCCAAGGCCGACAAGAGCGACATCGCCTGGGGCCAGCAGATCCGCAACTACGTCCTCCACCCCTACCAACTGGTCAAGGACACCCGCACCGGCTGCGAGACGGGCAACGTCGACGCCGTTCTCGACGGCGACCTGGACGCCTTCATCGAGGCCTACCTGAGGTGGGAGCACAAGAAGGAGAAAAGCAATGGCTAAATGAGCTTGGATGGTGCGGGCCGGCAGGGATGCGATTCTGGCCGATCAATTCGAAGAAAAAGAGTTAGTAGCCGTAGGCTTTGACTTACATGATAACCTTAACAATTACGACAGCATTGAAGCCGTAAGAGCCGCATTACAAGAACAGTCCCCTGAAGCCAAACGAATGCAGGTTGTTGTCTGGGCGGGCCAGTTGTGGAGGTTGGCCAAGGAGATTGAGCCGGGTGATTATCTCGTTACCTATCTGCCCGCCAGTCGAGAGTATCTGATTGGGCAAGCCGCCGATGGATACCAATACGATCCGAAAGCCATCGACGAGTATGAAGGCGAATACCCGCATATTCGCAGAGTGGAGAGCTGGCGGCGGGCGGATCGAGACCTGCTTTCCCAATCCGCCCGCAATACCCTTGGTGCGATTTCTACACTTTTCGAAATAACGAAACTCCTACCAGAGTTACTGGCGGTGGCCGAGGGTCAAGCAGCCACAGAAATGGACCAACCAGAACCCGAAGAGGAAGAGGACGAAACGGCAATCGACTACTACGAGGATGTCAAGGCTCGAAGTGACGAACTAATAGGCGACTTGCTGGCCCGCCTGGATGGTTACGAGTTCGAGGAGCTCACTGCGGCGCTCCTTCGGGCAATGGGTTACTTTGTCACCCAAAGCGCCAAGGGACCCGACCGCGGCGTTGACATCCTGGCCGGCCCTGATCCGTTCCACCTGGAACAACCCCGGATAAAAGTACAGGTAAAAAAGCGCGAGAGTGCAGCCGACAGCAATATGATCCGCAGTTTTATCGGCATCCTTCAGTCCGAAGACCGCGGCCTTTTCGTCTCCTTCGGTGGATACTCCAAGGATGCCCGTATCGAGGCAGAACGCTCCAACCGACCGATAACCCTTCTCGACCGCTTAGAGTTCACAAGACTCTTACTCGAGCATTACGAGAAACTGGAGCCGGAGTACCAACGCCAGATACCCCTAAAACCCGTCTATCTTCCTACCACGACGACAGAGTAACGATTAATGCCCCCGCAAACGCCCTGGTACCGCCTGCTGATCTACTTCGCCCTGGGGTTCCTCGCGGCGGCGGGTCTGATCATGCTCTGCGATCAACCCGGCGAGCCGGCGATCACCGGCACGGTCTACGACGCCCCGACCAACGCCCCGCTGCCCAACGTCGAAATCACCGCCTGGCCCCTCGAGGTCCCCGACAACTACGACCCCCTCGAGCATAGCGCTCAGAGCGGCCCCGACGGGAGCTTTTCAATATATCTGGGCGAGAACCAACTACCCGCCCGGCTATACCTGCGCTGCGACGGCCACTTGCCCCGCGAGGTTCTAACCGTCGAGTCCGGCGAGCTGGCGGTGGCCCTCGAACGCAGCGCGGCCCCCGACAACTCGACGACGCTCCCCGGCGAGAACCACCACCCCGAAGAGGGTGAATAGGGCGACGGCCGGGAGCGGGACCTTCGCCAAGACCTTGTGAGTGAAGCCACCGCGCGGCACCGGCTTTGGCACGTTTCTTGCAGCAGGGCGGGGCGGGCCGTCCTCCAGAACCCAGCCCGGCTCTCCGCAAGAAACGTGCCAAAGCCTCCCCGTGAGCTGTTCGAGGGGGTGCGGCGCGGCGGCGGGTTTGGCGAAGGTCCCGGCGGTCGATTCTGTAACGGCAAGCATAAGGAGTGGAGGATGAGAACGGACTTCGGCAATACGCCCCAACGCATCCTGGTCTTCGTCAGCGCTGATTACGAGACCCAGCGCGAGGTGGCCGCCGACATCCGCGAGTCCCTGGCCCGCACGGGGGGCAGCGACCTGGACGGCGACGGCCTGCCCGACATCGAGGTGGTGGCAAGCCGGGGTCGCGCGCACTTTTACGATGAGCTGCCCCGGGCCGACGTCTTCTTCGGTTGGTCCATCGACGAGGCCAAGCTCGAGGCGGCGGGGAACCTGATGTGGATCCAGCTCGCTGGAGCGGGGATGGAGCACGTACCCCTCGGGGAGATCGCGCGGCGGGGGATCGTGCTAACCAACGCCCACGGGGTGCACTCGGTGGCGGTGGCCGAGCAGGCCCTGGCGTTGACCCTGGCTCTGGCCCGCAGGCTGCCGCTGTGCCTGGAGCGTCAGCGGGAGCGACGCTACGATCGCACGGGAGTCGGTCTCGAGCAGCTCGAGCTCTGCGGCAGCCGGGCGGCGATTCTGGGCTTCGGCAGCATTGGGGTGGAGATCGGCCGGCGGCTGGCCGGCTTCGGCGTCGAGGTCTGGGCGATGGTCAAGGTGCCGCGCCTGGTCCGCGAGGCTACCCGGGTCTTCGGTCCCGGTGACTGGCGGGAACTGCTGGCCGGGGTGGATGTGATCTTCAACTGTCTGCCGCTGACTCCGGAGACGGAGAACTGGCTGGATGCCGAGAAGCTGGGCGCGATCAAGAAGGGTGCGCTGCTGGTCAACGTCGGCCGCGGCGGGACACTGGACGAGCAGGCCCTGGCGGCGGCGCTGGAGTCGGGAAGACTGGGCGGTGCTGCGCTGGACGTGACGCGGGAGGAGCCGCTGCCCGGGGAGTCGCCGCTGTGGTCGGCGCCCGGGTTGATCCTGACCCCGCACACGGCCAGCCTGACCCGGCGGATGTACGCCAAGATCACGGGACTGTTCAACGACAACCTGCGGCGGTACCTCTCGGGTCGGGAGTTGGTCAACCTGGTCAAGCCTGAACGGGGTTATTAGGGCAATCGTCTGTAGTGTATGAAAACGGCGGGGATGAAGGGGCCGACCCCTCATCCCCGCTCTGTATTGTAAGGCATATCGCTGCAGCGTGGAGCTTGATCCACGCTCTGTATCTCAGGGTCTAGGCCCAGGGGTTAAATAGACCCAGGACGATCAGCCCCACGCCAATAATCCCCAGCACGGGCACCAGCACTCGCCAGAGCTTGACCCGGCCGCCTAGGCCCTCGACCAGTTCGCGCTCGCTCTTCAGGCTGATGATGTAGCGGTCGTCGCCCCCGACGTCCTGCATGGCCAGCTCGCCGCCGCGGTCGGTGACGTGTCCCAGGGCGTAGACGGGCACACCGAGGGGGACCAGCCACTCCTGACGCCGGTGGCCCAGCACCCGGTTCTCGCCGTAGCCCGGTTCCTTCTCGTAGCGGTCGAAGACGACGTGGGCGCCGATGATCTCGGCACCGGTGGAGCGCACCAGGGTGCGGCCGCTCTCGTCGACGACGTGGAAATCGCAGCGGTCATTTTCGTCGGAGACGGTCTCCCAGACCTGGCGGGTTATCTTGCGCCGCCGGCCTTTTTTGTCCGTGGTCCAGTGGGTCTCCTGGCGTTGGCGCTCGACGGTGGAGCGGTACCAAACCCCGCGCTTTCCCGACATCGGCGCGGTGACCGGCGCGTCGGCCTCGATGGAGCCCTTGAGTTCGCAGGGGAAGCTGAATTCGCCGTCCAGCATCTCTTCTTTGGTGGTTTTGTAGACCTCCTGGATCTCCTTGGCGCTGTATGTTTCAGTGCCCATGATGTCTTCGCGCTTGCGCTTGGCCGCCCCGAGGACGAAGAAACCGATTATGGCGATGAGCAGGCATGCGCCGCCGCCGATATAGAAGCCCATTGAGATCTCCTTTGTCTACTTACGCTTCTTTCAAGCGCCATGTGGAGGTACGTTTTACAAGGTTACCTGGCACTTATAACAAAACACATCTCCGGGCGCTAGAGACGCCGGCGCGTCAATTTGAACCCGATGCTCTTCGACTCTTCAGAAGGCAAGACTCTTCAGAAGGCAAGACGTAGAAGGCGATACAAAAAACAAAGGGCTCGCGGCCAGTGGAGGTTTGCTCAGCATTGAAGGTAACCGATCACATACGGGGAAGCCAGACAACAGGGGGCATGACCGGTCTTCCAATCGGTTTATCCGGCCAGCGGTTTATCAGTCAACGCCCGGCGCCATGGTAGCACCTGCCGGTATCAGGTGATCGAATCCCAGGCCCAGGCGGCGGCGCCGAGGACCGCCGCGGCGTCGCCCAGTGTCGAAGCGACCAGTCGCAGGCCGGGCCGCTCGGGGAACAGTTGTTCGGCCAGGGCGGCGCGGGCCGGTTCGAAGATCAAGTCCCCCGCCCGGGACAGTCCGCCGCCGATGACCACCAGGTCGGCGTCGATCAGGGTCAGCGACAAGGCGATACCCCGAGCCAGCCGACGACCGGCCTCGGCGAG
>WJMB01000028.1 GCA_014728185.1 Candidatus Coatesiibacteriota bacterium | reverse complement strand
TGTGAGTTGGATAGACTGTGAGTTGGATAGACTGTGAGTTGGATAGATGATGAACTGGACAGGCCTACGCGGATCAAGGGGTCGCGGTGTATGGGCTCGGTGGCGCACGTTTCAACATAGGCTGGAGGTAACGCTCGCCCTTCAGCGCAGCAGGCGGCGGACCAGCAGCGTCACCAGGGTCAGGGTGACGAGCCAGCCCAGCACGGCCTCCAGGCAGACCAGCGCCCAGCCCAGGGCGTTGCCGGCGTAGGTGAAGCCGCCGCCGAGGAAGGCGGCCAGCGAGACGCCGAAGTAACCGAAGAGGTCGTAGAGGTTGAGGTTGACGATGGCCGGGGCTCCCCCGCCGCCGAGGTAGTTCACGCCGATGTAGAGCAGGCCGAAAAGGTAGACCACGACCAGGGCCGTGACCACCAGACGCAGCGGGCGCTCGCCGTAGCCGGCGGTCAGCCGCCACAGGCCGTAGGCGGCGCGCTTGAGTACCCCGCCCCGGCGGCGGACCAGGCGGTGCTCGACGGCCCAGGCCAGCTCGCTGGCTCGCGAGGCGGCGGCGCGGGCACCGGACTCGGCCAGGCGACGCCCGAGACGCCGGGCGGCGGCGTGGAGGGAGCGCAGGGCGGGCAGGCTCTCCCCGGCGGCCAGGTGGCTGTGTTCGAGTCGCTCCAGGGAGCGCTTCAGGCGGCGCGGTGTGGCCAGGCCGTCGTAATAGGCCGCCTCGAGGGCGGCCCGGTTGGAGTCCGCCACGTCTCCAGCTTCGTTGAAAAGCTCGGAGGCGCGGGCGGCGTGGTCGGCGGCGGCTTCGGGGTAGGCCTCGCCCAGCTCGGCGGCGAGCTCCAGATAGAGCGACGCCCCGGCGGCGGGGTCCTCCTCCGCCCGTTCGGCGGCGCGGGATTCCAGTTCGATGGGATCTTTCGGGTTCATGGGGCTCGCACGGCCTCGCGGTCGCGGGGGTGGGGTCGGCACTCTGACGGCATCCGTTCCGTTTAATTATATCAGGTGGCGCCGATGGTAACCAGCCCGCCGCGATACGCTCAACTAGCGGTCTTGACCGCCGGCCTTGATCGCGCCCCAACTGACCTCGGCCACCGCGCTGGTGGTGCCGTGAAGCTCGAAGAAGGCGTCGTACTCCTCGCTCCACTCCTCATAGGAGCTCTCCCAGGTGGCGCCGTCGTCGCCGGAGACGTGGGCCATCTCGTAATCGTTGTGCAGGGGGCAGACCCAGAAGAAGAGGTAGTCGTACTCGGCCTGGGCGCTGAACCAGTAGCGCTGACCGGCGGTGATGTTCAGCTCGTCACCGGTGGCGCTGAGGTCCATGTCGATCTCGAAGATCTCGGCGGTGCCGAAGGCGTCCCCGGTATCGGTGAAGGTGATGTAGTTGCCTCCGACGAAGATCTCGTCCAGCTCCGCGCCCGGCTCGCCCCCGTCGTCGGAGAACAACCGGACCCAGAAGTCCGAGGATTGCTGGACCTCCTGGAAGATGCCCCAGATGATCACCCGATCGACGGTGGCGCCGTAGGGCACCTCGAAGTCGTCGGCCAGCATGTAGGAGGCGCCGTAGGTGGTGCTGGGCAGGCCGATGGCCGCGTCGCCGAAGTCGTAGCTCTGGAAGTAGACCTCGTCGGCGACCGCCGTCGCCGCCAGGCCGATCAACAGCAATAAGCAAAGACCTGTTCTGTTCATCCTTCGTCTCCCTGTCTTGGTGAGTATCGCCCCTTTGATTCCTTGCATTGGTTTACTATAGCTGGTTTCTTGCTTTCTTGCCAGTCCGCTTATCAGGTTGCCAAAACCGGCCCCGGGGGCCGGTTGTTATGGATGCGGGCGATTCGCCGGGGCTAGTCCAGGGCCTTGATCTGGCCCCAGGAGGCGGGCGCCACGGCGCTGTTCGGCGTGCCCTCGACAGTGAAGAAGGCGCTGTGGTCGAACACCGTGCCACCGTAAATCTGGAAGTTGCCTCCGTCTTCGCAGTACCAGCCGAAGAGCTTGTCGGTGGGATCGTAAACCTCGAGCCAATAGGTACCGGCGGGCAGCTCTTGGTAATCCGCCGGATCGAGTTCCAGCCGGGTTTCCCAAATGTCGTAGCCGAAGGCGTCATCGCCGGTGTTGGTATCGGTGATGTTGTTTCCGGAAACGGTTATGCGCCACAGCTCGGGGCCGGGGCTGCCGGCGACGTCTTCGTAGACGGCCAGCTCGAGGTCCCGGGGGTGGGCCTCTTCGTAGGCCGTGTAGAGCATCACGGCCTCCAGTCTGGACTGGCTGTCCAGCATGAAGTCATCGGTGGCGTGGCTGCCGCGATATGAGTAAAGTCCGTCAGTGACAAGGTCGAAATCGTAGGGGTTTTCCCAGAGTACGTCTGCGGTCGGCTGATAGTCGGAGTGCAACGGGACGGCTCCCACGGCCGCCGCCATGCTGACGGCCAGGCAGATAATCAACAGCATCTTGCGCATAAGAGCTCCTTTATATCAATGGCGGGTTGGGTTGCCGGAGAACCTGTTCCATAACGAATCTACCCCCCATTCTAGTGGCTTGCGCTGGTGATAGCCAGGTTGACTGACTGGCCGCGCCGGGTAAGCAGTCCCACTAAAGTGTCTTGAGTGAACAGCGATCAGGCGGGAAAGACCGTTGCAGTCAATCCAGCTCCAAGTCCAGGGCCTTGATGGCGCCCCAGGAGGCGGGTTGGATGGGGGCGTTGCCCTCGTCGACCGTGGACCAATTGTTCATGCTGTCGCAGTCATCCTCCAGAAAGGGCGTCATGACGTAGTAATAATAGTAGACGGCGCACATTCCGTCGCCTGCGTAATCCTGGAAGTTGCTGTCAAAATATACAGAGTCCGGCTTCCCGTAGCGCCAATGTTCCTGGATGACCGGTGTATAGCAAACGACATAGTAGTCGTAATCCTCGCCATCATTGGAATCATCGGCGCTGTAATAGTGGTCATGCATCCCGCCGATAGAAACGTCGCCGGTGTAGCGGTGTTCCCATTGTCCGTCGCCCGTGTACTGGTGCTGTTCCCAATCCGGATCGCCGTTCTCGAAACCTTCATACCAGATGGGCCAGCCGTTTGCACAAACATGTACGTTATCGATTGCCCAATACCAAGCCTCTGAACGACCCTCATCAGTATAAAAGAACCCCAGGCGTATCTCACTGTGTATTGAGGGAAACGAGATATCGACCTCCTCGCCGCCTGTACTCTGATCATCGGTTTCGAACCAGATTTCTTCACCGTCGCACCAGTGCCGCTCACCGATGCGAATATCATCGATTAGCGGTCCATCATCTACTTGGCCCCCGGAGGTCCACAGGAAGGCGATGTAGGCTGTTGAGATACTGTCGTCCAGGGTTGCTCGGGCGAAGTCGTGTTCGTAGTACGGTGAAGACACATGCTGACCAGCGGTCAGGATGGT
>WJMB01000216.1 GCA_014728185.1 Candidatus Coatesiibacteriota bacterium | reverse complement strand
TCTGTGCCGCGGTCACAGAAGATGATGTCGTAGGCGTCGCTGGTGCCGTCGGTACCCAGACCCGTGCGGGCGGTGATGATGGTGCCGTCGAAGGGCATCACGAACCAGACAGCGCGGGGGCAGTTGTACATCTCGCCACCGGTGGTGTCGGCGTCCCAATAGAGCTCTTCGGTGGCTGCGGGTTCGGGGGCGGCCTGAACGCTGATGCCGGCGGCCAGGGTCAGGCCGGCGAGAAGCAACAGAGTAATGAGAAGCTTGCGCATAATGGTCCTTTCGTAAGCGGATGGGTTTTGGAACGTACTAATCAAGAGGACGAGTCGATTATAACACAAGGGATCATCACAACAAACCGGGCCAATATCAGTTGCGATCCATAGCTGCAATAAGGGAGCAAGTCTTGAGTCTCGCTTTGCAATTGGCGTCAACTCGATCAGCCATCTGGTTAAGATAAGGGCTTAATAAAGCAGCAGGTTCCTTTTAGCTTATCCTCCAACAGCCGCTGCCTCCAGGCCGGTCGGCGGAGCTGATAGCCTTCCGTTTGCCCGTTGTGCTCAATGCAGGTGTTGCTTTGTGGTCAACAATCGACAACGTTGAAGTGACAGGGTGAAAAGCTAATTAGTGCTAGATGACAATCGTTCAACCGTATGTGTAGGTTCAAGAACGAGTGATGATTTTCAGAAAATAACTATGTTGATATAGCAATGGTATGGTGCTATATATCATTATTCTATTGCTTCATTACAAATCTTCTGCGGGGCGGTTTGTTTATCGCCCCGCAGAAGATCGTCGACTGGTGTTGCTAGTCGAGGGTCTTGACCTCGCCCCAACTGGAGAGCTCGACGCGGGAGCCGGAATCGTCCTCGACGACCACGCGCAGGTGGTAGGGGGGCAGGCCGGAGGTGCTCCAACCCGCACCCTGATTCCAGGCGTTGTGTTCCGGCGAGCCGCTGATATCGTTCCAGAATTCGAAGCCGTTGTCGGGCTCAATCACGTAGTAGAACTCGTCGTCCTCGTTGAGCTCGACGTTGAGCGAGCTGACGTCGAAGTCGACCCAGCCCGGTCCCGAGGCCCCGCCCGGGTAATGCAGGCTGCCGTAGGTCGAGGCTTCGTCGGGCAGGCCGTCTGCGCCGCGGGGGCAGAGGATGACGTTGTAGCCGTCGTCATAATTGACGGTGGAGTGATCGGTGCGCACCGTGATCACGGTGCCGTCGAAGGGCATCACGAACCAGACGCCGCTTTTCACGTTGTAGATGTCACTGCCTTCGGTATCGGCGTCCCAGAGCAGTTCCTGGGTGGCGGTGGGTTCGGGGGCGGCCTGGACGTTGAGGCCGGCGGCCAGGGTCACCCCGGCGATCAGAAGCAAAGCGATCAGAAGCTTGCGCATGGAGTCTCCTTCTGGGCGGGTTATTGTTCTGCGTTAACTGCCTTGTGTTTTCCACCGTTAGACGGCGGTTACATTATAATCCCTTATAACGGTCTTTTCAATTATACAATCATTCTGATATTGGTTTGGCGGCCCGCGACTTTGTGATCATACTGCTTTATATTGATACCGGTCGTCTTGACGGTTTTGATAGAGAAAAAGCGTAGAGGAGTTGCGCTGGCCGCCCTCGGCGTAGAGCGGCCTGGCGACCCGGGGATATGGTTCGCTTCAGCTCGATCTAACACCCGGCTGGGTTTGCGAACGGCTTGGCGTCCATTGACCGCTGGTCCAAACAGCCGCCAGTTCAAACATGTCGGCTTCGCGGCGGATGCGGCCAGCTAACCGCTCGTAGTTGTTTGTTTGTTCTCTTCTGACAGGCGGCGGCCCGCGTGAGTTGCTGTCTCAACGTTGCTGTGTTCCAGGTGAGCTGAGAGTGCAAAGCAAACGGCGCCGCGGCGCCGTTTGTTCGTTGTCGTCACTGGTATGTCGTGTCGCATAAGGCGGCGGGCGAGCTCAATCCGGTTCGCTGAAGCCCTCGTTATCGGGCAGGTCGAGGAAGTCGGTCAGTTGGCGGTAGATACCCCGGGCGTCCAGGCCGTACTTGGCCAGCAGGGCGTCGGGCTCGCCGGACTCGGCGAAGACGTCGCGCACGCCGATGATCTTCAGCGGCGTGGGGTCGTTCTCGGCCAGCACCTCGGCCACAGCTCCGCCCAGGCCGCCGTAGACGTTATGCTCCTCGACGGTGGCCACATGGTTGCAGCGGTCGGCGTATTCGAGGATGGTCTCGACATCCAGGGGCTTGATGGTCGAGACGTTGAGCACGGCGGCCTCTACGCCCTGGACCCGGGAGAGCTCCTCGGCGGCGACCAGGGCGTAGTAGACCAGGTGACCGGTGGCGAAGACGGCCAGATCGTGACCCTCGCGGTAGAGATCGATGCGGCCGAACTCGAAGGGGGTTTCGGCGGTGGTGATCACGGGCTGGGGAACGCGTCCCATACGGATGTAGACCGGCCCGTCGACATCCACCGTAGCGCGCATCAAGGGGGCGACCTGGGCGGCGTCGGCGGCGCTGACCAGGTTGAGGTTGGGCAGGCTGCGCAGCAGGGCGATGTCGGAGATGGCGAAGTGGGTCGAGCCGTCGGGGCCCACGGTGATCCCGCCGTAGGGGCCGCCGAAGCGGACCTTGAGGTTGGGGTAGCAGACGCTGACGCGGATCTGATCCCAGGCGCGTCCGGAGAGGAAGACGCCGAAGCTGTTGGCGTAGGGCAGCTTGCCGGCCAGGGCGAACCCGGCGGCGGTGCCTACCAGGTCCTGCTCGCTGATGCCCACGTCGAAGAAGCGGCGGGCGACGGCGCGGTCTTCGGCGTCGCGGATGCGCCGGCCTTCGGTGGAGTTGGCCAGATCGGCGTCCAGGCAGACCACCTCGGGACGCTCCTGGGCCAGCGCCAGCAGCGCCGCCCCGTAGGCCTTCTTGCAGGCTTGCCAGTTTTCCTGCTTGGCGGCCTCCTCGAGGGGGACCAGGTTCATCTCGGGATTGAGCGCCATCAGGCCCCACCCCCCTTCAAGGAGTTTTCGAGATACTTCAGGCAGCAGGCTTCCCGGTAGGGCTCGCCGCCGGAGAGCTCGCGGATCGCCTTGCGGAACAGCGCCTCGTCGGGAGCCTTGCCGTGCCAGTCGGCGACATCCTCCATGAAGCTGACCCCCTTGCCCTTGTGGGTGTCGGCGATCAGGCAGACCGGACGCTCCCGAACGCCTTGCGCCTCGGCGAAGGCCGCCCGCAGCTCGGGCAGACTGTGACCGTCGCACTCGATGACGTGGAAGCCGAAGGCCTCCCATTTCTCATCGAGGGGCTCCAGGGACATCACCTCTTCGGTGTCTCCGTCGATCTGCAGGCCGTTGCGGTCGACGATGGCCGTCAGGTTGTCCAGCTTGTAATGGTAGGCGGTCATCGCCGCCTCCCAGACCTGACCTTCGTCGAGTTCGCCGTCCCCCAGCAGGCAGTAGACCCGTTGGTCGGTGCCGTCGAGCTTGGCCGCCAGGGCCATCCCGTTGGCGATGGAGAGCCCCTGGCCCAGGGAGCCGGTGCTGGCGTCGACGCCGGGGATGTGCACCGAGGGATGACCCTGGAGCAGTTCGCCGATGCGGCGCAGCTCGCAGAGCTCCTCGGCGGGGAAGTAGCCGGCGTGGGCCAGCACGGCGTAGAGCACCGGGCAGGCGTGACCCTTGGAGAGGACGAAACGGTCGCGATCCGTCCGCTCGGGATCAGCGGGATCGTGGCGCATCACCTGGGTGTAGAGCAGCGCCACAAGTTCGACGGCCGACAGCGAGCCGCCGGGGTGTCCCGAACCGGCGCGGTGCGTCATGCAGATGATCTCGCAGCGCAGCAGCCGGGCCAGCTCGGCGATCTCGGCGTCGTCGGCGAATCGGGGGGCGGGATAGGGGAACTCGGGCAAGGGCCGGCTCCTTGATTGTTCACCATCAGTGAGAATGAAGGATGAGGGAAAGATGACGCCGTCGATTTTGCCACGACGGCGGGGGTGAATGCAACCGGAGCCTGAAGGGCTTTGCTGTAATGGTCAATTCTCGGCCGGGGACGGCTGGTAGGCGTCGAGGTCGACGAAGTGGGCATCGGGCGGCGCTGAGAGCTCGAAGATGTCCGCGGGCAGTTCGGGATTGAGACTCTGTTCCAGAAAGACGGCCTCGAGGCGGCTGCCCGCCAAGTCGTCGAAGACCACCCGGCCCGGACGGGGGACGCCCTCTATCTCGGTGTACTCGTCGTAACCGATAACGAGGTCCGCCGCGCCGTCGGCGTCGAAGCGCCGCTGCTCGCGCGGGGCGTCCAGGCCGGGCTCGATGGTCACCAGCAGGGCCTTGATCCCATCGGCCCGTCGGTAGGCCAGCCGGGTCAGGCCGTCGCCGAGGTCGCCCAGGTAGCGGATCGTGCCGGGCCAATCCACCGCGGGGACCAGGGGCTCGGCCAGCAGCGCCCGGGCCAGCTCGCCGATCTCCACGGGCGCGCCGAGGATCTTGGCCGTATTCTCCGGCGTCGCCGCCCCCTCCAGCCAGACTTGGTCGGCGGGGAAGTAGACCGCCAGGCGGCCCTCGGCCACGCGAGTCACCGAGAGGACCTCGCCCAGAGGACCGTAGCTCTCCAGATAGACGCGGTCGGGCCGGGCGAAGGCCGCGCCGTGCTCTGAGGTCGGCAGGACCTCGTCGGGGGTCTGGACGGCCAGGGAGATCGAGGCCGAGGCGGTCTCGACCAGAGACGCCGCTTCCTCCAGCGCCACGGCCCGCTCCGTCGCGCTTTGCTTTGGTCCGTCGTCGACACCCTCGACCTCGGGACGGCAACCGGCCGCCGGCACCAGGAGTCCGGCGAGCAGCAAGACGGGGGTGGCGGAGAAGCGGCGTTCGTTGTTCACAAAGGCTCCCGGGGCGGGGGGACGTGGTTGTTCGCGTGTGGGGTGAAATGGCGGATAGCCGCGGCAGGGGCGCCGTGGAATGGCCCACGAGACCCCTCGAACCAATCACGGGTAGGCTTTGGCACGTTTCTTGCGCAAGGCGGCGCCCCGTTGAATCCGGGCTGTCGGACTCCGCAAGAAACGTGCCAAAGCCGGGCCCGGGCAAGGTTGTTTCCCCAGAGTCGGTTCGCCGAGGCCTCCCGAGCTAAACGCTCGCCGGCGGGACGCGGTTCCAACGGTAGTCGCCGCCAGGGCAGTCTAGCATGCCGGTCGGTGGCGGGCAAGCGCCGGGAATCTTCCGCGCCTCGGGTCCTTGACAGCCCGGCGGGCGCCCGCTATGATAATCCTTACTGCTTACCAACCCCGCCCGAGGTCAGGTCTGCCAACGACCGCCCGTATCGCTTCCTGACACCCAGCTCCCCCGATCATACCAGGCCGTACCAAGGATCCCGTCCAACCCCACCGGGTTGCAGGTCTTCGCGACCTCGACCCCCCGCTACGTCGACCGGCCGAGGCGCCTCGTCCCAAGTCGCCTCCCCCGCCCGCCGCGTATGCCGGGAACCCCCCCGAGACGATGGACTTAACCGAACTGAAGAACAAGAAGATCGTGGAGCTGCAGAGGATCGCCAAGGAGCTCCAAATCGAGGGCGCCAGCGGCCTGCGCAAGCAGGAGCTGATCTTCAAGATTCTGGCCACCCAGACCGAGAACGACGGCAACATCCTCGGCGACGGCGTGCTGGAGATCCTGCCCGAGGGCTTCGGCTTTTTGCGTTCGGCCGATTACAACTACCTTCCCGGTCCCGACGACATCTACGTCTCGCCCAGCCAGATCAAGCGCTTCGGGTTGCGCAAGGGCGACGTGGTCACCGGGCGGGTCCGTCCGCCCAAGGACTCCGAGCGCTATTTCGCGCTGATCCGTGTCGAGGCGGTCAACTACGAGACTCCGGAGGAGGCCCGTGACAAGATCGTCTTCTCCGAGCTGACCCCGCTGTTCCCCACCGAGCGCTTCAACCTGGAGACCGACGAGCCCGATATCTCGCTGCGGATCATCAACCTCTTCTCGCCCATCGGCAAGGGCCAGCGGGCGCTGATCACCTCGCCGCCACGGGCCGGCAAGACGGTGCTTTTGCAGAAGGTGGCCAACGCCGTCAAGATCAACCACAGCGGGGTCTACCTGATCGTTTTGCTGATCGACGAGCGTCCCGAGGAGGTCACTGATATGCGCCGCTCCGTCGACGGCGAGGTGGTCTCCAGCACCTTCGACGAACCCGCCGAGCGCCATATCCAGGTGGCCGAGATGATCATCGAGAAGGCCAAGCGCCTGGTCGAGTGCGGCCGCGACGTGGTGATCCTGCTGGACTCGATCACCCGACTGGCCCGGGCCTACAACACCGTCGAGCCCCATTCGGGCAAGATACTCTCCGGTGGTGTCGACGCCAACGCCCTGCACAAGCCCAAGCGCTTCTTCGGCGCCGCCCGGAATATCGAGGAGGGCGGCTCGCTGACCATCATCGCCACGGCGTTGATCGAGACCGGCTCGCGGATGGACGAGGTGATCTTCGAGGAGTTCAAGGGCACGGGCAACATGGAGCTGGTGCTCGAGCGCCGGCTGGCCGACCGGCGCATTTGGCCGGCCATCGACCTCAACAAGAGCGGCACCCGGCGCGAGGAGCTGTTGCTCTCCGACGAGGAGGTCTCCAAGGTCTGGATTCTGCGCAACGCCCTGGCCGGGATGAACGGTGTCGAGGCCATGGAGACCCTCCTGGGCAAGATGAGACGCACCAAGGACAACACCGAGTTCCTGGCCCGGATGACCCAGCTATGACCGACACTGCTGAAGGTCGTTACCAGGGGACGGACCCGAGGCTGTTCGCGGCCTACCTGCCCTACTTGCGCAGTTGCAACCGCATCCTCGATTATGGTTGCGGGAGCGGCGCCTTCCTCCGCTGGGCCAAGGTCCGGGAGCTCGTCGCCGAGGGTTACGAGCCCGACGCCGTCATCCGTGAAATGGCCCGCGCCGGTGGAGCGATCGTTCATGGCGAAATGCCCGATCTCGCCCGATTCGACGCCCTGGTGCTGATCTGCGTCATTGAGCATCTGGACCGCGCTGA
>WJMB01000027.1 GCA_014728185.1 Candidatus Coatesiibacteriota bacterium | reverse complement strand
TATCATATCAGCTAAAGCAGCTTTTTGACTGCAGCTAGCCTCATTCCACCTGGTAAGCCGGGGATGCGAATCAGGAGTCATGGCTTCCCGACTCTCAGCGTGATAATCGAGCAAGTCTGGTTTTCCGCCACCAGGCAACGCTAAAACAGTGGCAGCTTGCACAGCTATATGGCACGTAATATCATGATATTAGTGTCACATACCCGTTCAGGCACGTGTGATAATCACTAACGCTTTCCAATAGACGCCGTTGGTTGCGTGTTGCCCGGATCAATCGGCCGCCGCCGTGTCGCGGAGCCCGAGCAAGCCTCGTCGAGACGAGGCTGATGCAGTCAGCCAAGGGCCGCTCGGCCCGTAGAGTGCGGCCCGTCAATCAGCCCGTTGCCACTTGACCAATTGCCAACGTAATCAGCAAGGCTGAATGCGATGGGTATACTCGCCACAGTTCTCTCCACCGCTGTTTCAACGGGATTATCACTCGTACCTGGACAGGCCCTGGCCCAGTTTACCGCCATGCTCATCCCAGTCGATTCGCGGCGGTAAACCCCGACTCACTTATCATGTGTGAGAATGTTGAAGGATGCCGGTAACCTGTCGGTCCGGCTGGACGACATGCAGGTTGAAAGTGCGGGAAAGGCTTGAGGCAGCTTTAGCAGGACTAACCACTTGTTACAGCCGGCCGTCTCCACGAGTTGACGCCTTGCGCGGAGCAAACATCAAGAACCTCTCCTATTCGCAGCTCAGTCTTTTCGAGGTCGGTCCGGTGCAATGTGATAATCCCCGCTGCCATTTACGAGGCGGCGTGCCGAGAAATCCCTCATTTGGCGGTATCTTCGCAGGGGTGATTCCATTTCCAGGAAATGACGTTCCAGCGCGCTTCGCAAATACCACCCGCACCGTGCGCCGTTCAATCAAGTAGTCGCACCCTCGCTTAATCCCCGCCCTCGTAGCTGGTGCCCAGCAGGCGGTCCCAGAGGTGGAACAGCGGCGGGGCCAGGGCGGCGCTGAGCAACGCGGCGCTGATCAGGGACCAACCCCCCGGCGGCGGCGGCGAGCCGCCGAACTCGGCCAGCGCCCAGCCCAGGCCGTCAACCAGCAGCACGGCGCCCAGGCTCGAGACCACCCGGATCAGCGGGCTGCGGGGGTAGAAGGAATCGCGCCGGACCAGCAGGACCAGGGCGACCAGGGTCAGGCCGCCGCTATGGGCGCCCAGGGGTCCCCAGCCGCTGAAGTCGACCAGCAGTCCGGCGGTCCAGGCGGCGGGCAGGACCAGGCTCGGGCTCCAGGCCAGGGCGCTGTAAACCACGGCCAGGCTGACCAGGTCGGGGCGCAGCAGCGTCCACTCCGGCCAGAAGGCGAAGAGCAGGCGGTCGACGACGAGGGCGCCGAGGATGGGGAACAGCCGCTTCACGGCGCGGCTTCGGGGGTCCGGGCGACGACGTGGGCCACCCGGGTCTCGTCGTCGGGGCGCGGCGGTCCCAGAGAGCAGCTCAGCTCGAGCTCGCCGGGCCGGTGGCGGACCTCGAGCACACGGCCCACGGGAATCCCGGCGGGGAGCCGCCCCGGAACGCTGGTGACCACCAGCTCGCCCTCGCGGGGGCGTGGGGCGGCAGCCAGGTAGACGACGACAAGCTCGCCGTCCATCAGCTCCAGCACCCCGTTCTGACCGCAGCCGGTCAGGTGGACCCCCCGGGGCCCCAGGCGGTCGAAGCCCAGCACCTCGCTGGTGTGGGAGCCGCAGGAGCCCAGCACGCCGATGAGCCCCCGGCCGTCGACCACGGCCATGCCCGGGGCCAGGCCGTCGACGGAGCCGGCCTCGAGACGGGCCGGCGAACCGGGCAGGTACTCGGCGGTGACCAGCCGCCAGGGACTGCGCAGCTTGAGGCCGAGCAGGGCGCGCAACTCGGCGTTCTCGGCGTCGAGACGCGCGATCAGACCGGCGCTGAGTTCGTCGGCGACGGCGGCCTGTCCGCCTTCCAGGGCCGCTCGGCGATCATGAAGGAAGTCGGCGCAGCGCCGGGCGAGGAAGCCCAGACCGTCGCGCCAACCGGCGGCCTCGGCGCGCAGGGTCTCGACGAAGCCGAGATCGACGGCGTCGGCCCAGACCAGCAGCGTCGAGAGCAGCAGCAGCGTGACGCCCAGCCCGATGGTCCGCGCCGGCGCCACGACTAGGTGTCCTCGCCGCGGATGACGACCTTGCGGTAGCGGTCGCCGTCGTCGATTATCTTGCCGGCCCCGACGACGACGGTGGTCAGCGCTTTCTCGGTCCGGGTGACGGTCAGCTCGGTTTCCACCTCGAGCAGGCGGTCCAGACCGCGTAGCAGCGAGCCGCCGCCGGCCATGTAGATGCCCCGGTCGACGATGTCGGCGGCCAGCTCCGGCGGCGTCTGCTCCAGGGTCTGGCGCACGGCCAGCACGATGCTGCCCACGGTCTCGGCGATGGCCTGGCGGATCTCCTCGGCGGTGATCTCGAGGGTCCGCGGCACCCCCTCGACGACGTCGCGGCCGCGGATGATCATGGTCTGCTCGCCGTCGACGGGGTAGGCGCTGCCTATCTTGAGCTTGATGCTCTCGGCGGTCTGCTCACCGACGAGGAGATTGTAGGTCTTGCGCAGGTACTTGTCGATGGCGGCGTCCATCTCGTCGCCGCCGATGCGGATGCTGGTGTTGGTGACGATGCCGGAGAGGGAGATCACAGCCACCTCGGTGGTCCCGCCGCCGATATCGATGATCACGTTGCCGACGGGCTCGTGGACGGGCAGGTCGGCGCCGATAGCCGCGGCCATCGGTTCGTAGACCATCATCACCTCGCGGGCGCCGGCGTGGAGGGCGGAGTCGCGCACGGCGCGCTTCTCTACCTCGGTTATGCCCGAGGGCACGCAGATCAGGGTCCGGGGGCGGATCAACCGGCGGCGGCCGTGGCTCTTCGAGATGAAATACTTGAGCATCCGCTCGGTGACCTCGTAGTTGGCGATCACGCCGTCCTTCATCGGGCGCAGGGCCTGGATGGAATCCGGCGTGCGCCCCAGCATCGTCTTGGCTTCCAGGCCCACGGCGATGACCCTGCCGGTGTCTCGCCGCAGGGCGACCACCGTCGGTTCGTCGATGATCACGCCCTCGCCGCGCACATACACCAGGGTGTTGGCCGTGCCCAGATCAATGGCGATATCGTGGGAGAACAGCCCTAGAAAAGCTCCGATGAGACCCACAGCCTCGCCTTTCTGTTGTCAACGGGACTTGCCTGTATCGCGTGGTGGTTCATTGGCTCAGCCGCCAGATGCCCAGGGTCAGGCTGCTCATGCCGAATCCGTAGCGGTAGGGCCGGCTGGTGAAGACCAGATCGTCATTGCTCAGTACGTAGATGGCCTCGCCTCCGTAAAGACGCCCCGGGATGTAGAAGCTCAGCGTCTCCCGGGATTCGTAGTCCTCCGTGGGCAGGGCGTGGTGGACGAAGTAGTCGACTCCGGTTTCGTCGAAATAATCGCCTAAACGATCCGCCGAGACCCAGCGCTGGTACTCGTAATCATTGACCAGGCCGTCGAGGTTGATGCAGGAGCGCTCGCAGAAGTAGCCGAAGATACCGCTGTCGCGCATCGCCAGAACCGCGTCTTCTGAAGTGTTGTCCCTCGCCCACAGAGCGCCCTCGTAGGTGGCGCGCTGGAAACCGTAGCCCTGCCTGTGCCAGGAGAGAACCTGACCGGCGATAACCACCGCGGTCGCCAGTGGGACCAGCCAACGGTAGAGGCGTCCGTCGACGGGCAGTAACCGCTTCTGGAAGTCCGCCAGGGCGAACAAACCAACCGGCAGCCCCAGGGCGATCAGGTAGTAGGCGAAGGGGGCCCACTTGAGGAAGAACAGCAGGTAGAGCAATTGGCCCGCCAGTCCCCAGGCCAGGATGCGCAGCCAGGGCTCGTTCGAGCGGCGGCGTACCGCCAGCCAGATCAACGCCGCGACGGCGAAAACCCCAAGCTCACGATACATCAGGAACTGACCGAGGTTAAGACAAGGGATGGGGAATGAGCTCTTCAACGCGCCGGAGATGGCGAAGAAGTGGCCGAAAGACAGCTTGTTCCAGACCAGATAACCGGCCAGAGCCAAGACCGTCGGACCGAACAGGCGCAGCCCCCGGGCGAGGAAGTCCCGGATTCCCCTGCCGTGTGCCGCACCGCCGCGCAGGTAGGCGCGCAGGAAGTAGACACCGGCGGCGAGATGCAGGAAGGCCGTATCCAGGCGGCTCAGGAAGACCAGGGCCAGCAGGACGCCGAGGCCCGTCTCGACCCCTGGCGGAGCGTTCAACTTACCGATACCGCGCCGCTCGAGGAGATCGATACCGCACATCAGCAGGGTGAAGGTCAGCGTAACCTCCATCCCGCAGGTGGAGTTGTTGTAAATCTGCGGCCAGAGGCAGACAAGTAGAGCGAGCAGTGCCGCGGCCGGCCCCCAGCGGCGCAGGATGATCCGCCTCAGATACCACAGCCCCACTCCCCAGATGATGACCGTCAGCGCCAGCAGGAAGCGCCAGGCGGCGTCGGTTCCCAGGCCGAGCAGGAAAGGTGCGGTGCTGATGAGCTGCCAGAGGGGATGGAAGCCGTTGGTCCGGTGCAGGCCGTCGAAGGTCAGCCCCTCGCCGGCGGCCAGGTTGCGGCCGATGCCCAGATAGTAGCAGGTGTCGTCGTTGGAGTAGCGGATGAGTTGATCGGTCGGCAGCGCCACCAGGACGAAGAGGCGGTAGAGCACCAGCACAGCCAGGACGACCAGGCTCAGGCGCCTTAGCGAGACCCGCGGCTCGCAACTGTCGATGGCCTTCTCAGATACGCTGCTCTCCAACTCCGGCTCCCGGGTTAATCATTCATCGTTTATCGAAAACGCTCAGTAAAGAATTCGACGACACCATCTTACCAAAAAAGGACCCGTTGCGGGGTGTAAGGCGATAAACCGCGGCGATCTCGTAAAACCACCGGCCGTCGTGGGCGGGCCGGGATGATTCGGAAGCCGGCCCGGTCGAGGCTCGTTTGATTATCCCCCACGCTGCAGCGCGGGGCTGCGAAAAACCGGCCGTTGGGGCCGGTTGGAAGGGCGATGGCGCGCCCGGCAGGATTCGAACCTGCGACCTACGGATTCGTAGTCCGGCGCTCTATCCAGCTGAGCTACGGGCGCCAGGTGAAGCGGGTGGCGGAGAGGGAGGGATTCGAACCCTCGGTGCACCTATTAAGCGCACAATCGCTTAGCAGGCGATCACCTTCGGCCTCTCGGTCACCTCTCCGTCGTGGGGTGCTTTTCGAGAGGACGTCTGCGCAAGCGGGGGAATTATAACCGGAGCGTGCCGGTTGGGCAAGAATAAGTGCGTTGACTGCGGTTGCTTTCTTTGCTTGCGGGCTTGGTCGGAATTGGATCGCAGTCGGGATCACTTATGCGCGGGCGGTGGAGTGCGTACAGGTGGCCGCTAAAGGCTCGGTTGACACCGGAGCCCCTGACACCACCCACCGAACGAGTCACTACGGCATTTACCCGGGCAGCCGCTGGCCGGGAGCTTTCTTGGCAGCCCTCGAATACCAGCCCCCGAGTTATGTATTGCTGTTTAGCCGGGGTGGCATTTGGTGGAGGCCATTACCAGCCCCCGAGTTATGCTTTGCCGCTTAGCCGGGGCGGTACAATGGGCACTCGATCACGAGCCCCAATACCAGCCCCCTGAGTTTTGTATTGCTGTTTAGCCGGGGTGGCATTTGGTGGAGGCCATTACCAGCCCCCTTGGCGGAGGGCACAGGATTCGAACCTGCAAGGGCTTTGTGGAGCCCGGCGGATTTCAAGTCCGCTGCCTTACCAGTTAGGACTAGCCCTCCGCAGTCCCAACTTGCGCGCCGCGGGGTGTGGTGGGTGCGGCAGGTTCGGACTACTCGGTGATCTTCTTCTTGAGCTTGATGACCCGGGGTTCGGCGAAATCGGGGGCCATCTCGCAGAGTTCGACGTAGGAGATGTCGGCTCCGTCGCCGCGGCGGAAGCCGCGGGGTATTATGCGGACGAAGCCGCCGCTGCGCCCGTCGTAGCGGGGCAGGACGTCGTTGAAGAACTTGCGGGTGACCTTGCGGTCACCGGCCAGGCCGGCGTAGACGGCGCGGTGGGCGGCGGTGTCTCCGGCGCGTCCGCGTGCGAAGAGGCGGTCGGCGTAGCTCTTGAGGGCCTTGGCCTTGGTGTGGGTGGTTTCGATCCGCTCGTGGCGGATCAGGGCCCGGCAGAGGTTGCGCATCAGCGCCCGGCGGTGGCTGGCGTTGCGGCCCAGTTTGTAGCCGCTTTTACGGTGTCTCATGGGAGTTCCTGTCGAAGCGCTTGAGTAGGAAAGCGGGAATCCGCTTTAGCTTTCGGTATATATGCTGGTATCCATCCCCAGGTCAAGACCGTAGCCGGCGAGGAACTCCTGGATCTCGGCCAGGGATTTCTTGCCGAAGTTGCGGTACTGGAGCAGCTCGTTTTCGGATTTCTGGACCAGGTCACCCAGGGTGTTGATCTGGGCGGCCTTGAGGCAGTTGGCCGAGCGCACGGAGAGTTCTAGGTCGCTGACGGGTCGGGCGAGCAGTTCGGCCATCCGACGGCGCTCTTCGTCGAGGCGTTCCTCTTCGGGTGTCTTGCGGGCCTCGGCGGAGCTGATGATGGAGAAGAAGCCGATCAGGATGGCGGCTGCCCGCTCGAGGGCTTCCTGGGGAGATAGGCTGCCGTCGGTGACGATCTCGAGGATGAGTTTATCGAAGTTGGTCATCTGCCCCACCCGGGTTTCCTCGACGGTGTAGTTGATCTTGCGGATGGGTGTGAAGACGGCGTCGATGGGGATCAGGCCCAGGAAGTCGTACTCCTCGGGCAGTTCTATGTCGTGGGCGGTCAGGTAGCCCCGGCCCTTCATCAGCAGCATCTCCATCTCGAGGACGCCGTCGTCGTCGAGTCCGGCGATGTAGCAGTCGGGGTTGAGCACGGAGAATCCGCCGGGGAGGTTGAGGTCGGCGGCGGTGATCTCGTGGGGTCCCTCGGCACGCACACTGACCACCTGGGGCTCGTCGGTGTTGAGCTTGGTGGAGAAAACGACCTGGCGCAGGTTGAGGATAATGTCGGAGACGTCCTCGACGACGCCCTGCAGGGTGTCGTATTCGTGCTTGGCGTCGTAGCGCTTGTCGTTGCTGAGTCCCTCGACGCGCACCGCGGTGACGGAGTAGGAGCTTAGACTGGACAAGAGCACCCGGCGCAGGGCGTTGCCCACGGTGGTGCCGAACCCCGAGGCCAGTGGCTCGAAGATGAACTGAGCCCGGTGGGGGTTTTCATCGTCCCGGATTATTTGAACTTTGACGTCGGTTTCGAGAACCTTGCCGATGATCATCGTCTGAGCCCCGAATCTGCCGCCATCGGCCGCCTTTCACCTGGGGCGGGTCGGGCGGCGGTCGGCGTATGCCATATGTAAGGTTAAACGGGTAGACGACGGGAGGCGTCGTCGTACCCGGAACGAACGGATAGGATTAGCGGGAGTAAAGCTCGACGACCAACTGCTCGTTGAAGGGCAGGGCGATGTCGTCGCGCTGGGGCCGCCGGGCGACCTTGATCTCCAGCTTCTTGTTGTCGACCTCGAGCCAGTTGACGGCCTGGGGCTGGAGCTTCTCCAGACGGAACTTTATCTGGGGCACCATGCCCGATTTCTCGCGCACCCGGACGGTCTCTTCGGGGTCGATGATCTGGCTGGGGATGTCGACCTTGCGACCGTCGACCGAGACGTGGCCGTGGCGGATGAGCTGCCGGGCCTGCTGACGGGTGGCCACGAAGCCGGAGCGGAACAGGACGTTGTCCAGCCGGGTCTCGAGCATGATCAGCAGGTTGTGGCCGGTGATGCCCTTGGACTGCTCGGCCTTCTTGTAAAAGTTGAAGAACTGGGCTTCGAGCAGGCCGTAGGTGCGGCGGATGCGCTGCTTCTCGCGCAACTGCAGGCCGTAGGACGACGAGCGGCGGCGGCGGCGGCGTCCGTGCATGCCCGGGGGGTCCGGGCGGCGCTCCATGGCGCACTTGTTGCTGTTGCAGCGCTGTCCCTTGAGGTAGAGCTTGACACCCTCGCGGCGGCAGAGCTTGCACTTGGGTCCGGTGTAACGAGCCAAAGGGGGGTCCTCCGGGGCTAGAGACGGCGCCGCTTCTTGGGGCGGCAGCCGTTGTGGGGCACGCTGGTGATGTCCTTGATGGCGGTGATGCCGAGTCCGGCGGCCGAGAGGGCGCGGATGGCCGATTCGCGACCGGACCCCGGACCCTTGATGTGGACTTCGACCTTGCGGATGCCGGAATCGAGGGCCTTCTTGGCGCAGATATCGGCGGTGACCTGGGCGGCGAAGGGGGTCGACTTCTTCGATCCCTTGAAGCCCGAGGTGCCGGAGCTGCCCCAGCCGATGACCCGGCCGTCCAGGGAGGTCACGGAGATGATCGTGTTGTTGAACGAGGAGCGGATGTTGATGATCCCCTCGGGGTTGCCCTCGGTGAGTTTGACCGAGCGGCGGCGGCGGCGAGCCATAGCTTCCCTCTCTTCGCTTCTGTAAGCGGAATAGCGCTTGTCGCTTGCCGGCCGGCCTCCATGGCGTCGGCGGGCCGGTTGTAAACCGGTTGGTGCTTCTCTTCGGATTACCGCGGGCCTTACTGCTTGCGCTTGGCTCCCACGGTGCGCTTGGGACCCTTGCGGGTGCGGGCGTTGGTGCGGGTGCGCTGGCCGTGGGCCGGCAGGCCCCGCTTGTGGCGCAGGCCACGGTAGCAGTTGATGGCCATCAGGCGCTTGATGTTACGGGCCACCTGGCCGCGCAGGGCGCCCTCGACGTTGTAGTCGGCCTCGATGACCTGGCGGATGCGGGTGATTTCCTCGTCGGTGAGGTCCCGGGTCTTGGTTGAAGGATCGAGTTCGGCCTTGCGGCAGATCTCCACGGCGCTGGTGCGGCCGATGCCGAAGATGTAGGTCAGGCTTATGGAGATATGCTTGTCGCGCGGCAGGTCGACCCCGGCGATACGGGCCATCTTACTCCTTTAAAATCGCACGGGCTTCCGCCCGGAGGCGGAAACGCCCTAGCCCTGGCGCTGCTTGTGGCGTGGATTCTTGCAGATCACGCGCACGACGCCGTGGCGCTTGACGATGCGACACTTGTCGCAAATCGGTTTGACTGAGCTGCGTACCTTCATGGCGGTTACCTCGCGTTAGCGCTCGATGGGCCGCGGCGGCGGCCGGAGCGGTAAATATGCTATGAAAGCGGTGTGCGCCTTGTGTTTCTTTGATACGTTGGGGCGCTGCTCACGGTGGTACCGCAACCAGAGCGGGATGACGGCTCTGAGATTCAGGCTTTGAATAAAGGCGCTTGGATTGAAAACAAGATAACGACGCGTTCGTACAAATACGGCTGTTGGATCAGTTGATTACCGCCCGCCGTCCGAGTCTAGGTGTCCGGACAATGGTCCAATGGTCATGGGGAGCCCGATTCCAACGATCAGCCGCCAAACCGGCAGCCTGCTGTGATTGACGGGAAGCCGCGCCGGAGAGGGACCGTCTGGATGGCGCTAATTGACGGCCGTCGGCCGTGCTGCGTCTTCGCAGCCTCGTCGTCCGTACTACTTGAAGCGCCAGGTGATGCGGCCCTTGGTCAGATCGTACGGTGTGACCTCGACGCGGACCCGGTCGCCGGGCAGGATGCGCACAAAGTTCATTCGCATCTTCCCGCAGATGTGGGCCAGGATGCTGCGCCCGTTGTCCAGCTTGACGCGGAACATGGCGTTGGGCAGCGCCTTGGTGACCACTCCCTCGACCTGGATGACGTCTTCTTTGGCCATCTTGATCCCGTTTTTCCCTTGGTTGCGACAGGCTGCTTCTATCCGGTTGGTTGAAGCCGACTGGTTCTTCCCGTTAGCGCCGAGCTATTGCCCGCGGGAGTGAGATTCGTCACGTTAGCGGGTACTTGCTGGAGTTGCACTTGCGCGGGCGGCAAGTGTAAGACAGCGCGGGACCGGAAGTCAAGATAGTTGGCCCGCTTTTTGCAGGGGGAAACCCGCGCCATTCCCGCCCGGCTAGTCCAGAACCCCCCGCCGGCTCCAGGGTGTGGTGACCTCGCAGCCCTCGTCGGTGATGAAGACGGTGCGTTCGTAGTGGGCGCTGAGGCTGCCGTCGTAGGTGACCACGGTCCAGTTGTCGGGCAGGACCTTGACGGCCAGAGTGCCGGCGTTGACCATCGGCTCGATGGCGACGGCGTCGCCGGGGCGCAGGCGGTAGCCGGTGCCCGGGCGGCCGAAGTTGGGCACCTGGGGCCGTTCGTGGAGCTTGCGGCCGATGCCGTGGCCGGTGAAGTCGCGCACGACCTGGTAGCCGGCCTCCTCGGCCCAGCTCTGGACGGCGGCGCCGATGTCGCCGATGCGGTTGCCCGGTCGGGACTGGGCCACGGCGGCTTCGAGGCACTGGTAGGTCACCAGCATCAGGCGGCGGGCCTCGTCGGAAATCTCGCCCACGCCGATGGTCAGGGCGGCGTCGCCGTGGTAGCCTCCGAGGAAGGCGCCGACGTCGAGACTGACGATCTCGCCCTCCTCCAGGCGGCGCTCACCGGGGATGCCGTGGACAACCTGCTCGTTGATCGAGATGCAGACACTGGCCGGAAAGCCGTTGTAGCCCTTGAAGCTGGGCCGGGCTCCGGCGGAGCGGATCAGCTCCTCGACGCGGGCGTCGATCTCGCCGGTTCGGCGGCCGGGTTCGACCAGCTCCTTGCAGAGCTCCAGGGCCCGGGCGACCACCGCGCCGCTGCGACGCATCGCCGCCAGCTTATCGCGGTAGCCCGCCGCGGTCATCGTTCCTCCCCGGTGTTCTCGGTCAGGAGCTTTTCGATCACGGCGGCGGCGCGCTCGTAGACATCCTCGATGGCTCCCACGCCGGAAACGGCGTGGAGGCGCTCCCGGTCGGCGTAGTAGTCGAGGACCGGGGCGGTCTTCTCGGCGTAGACCTCCAGGCGGCGGCGCACCGTCTCGGGATCGTCGTCGGGACGCTGGACCAGCTCGGCGTCGTCGGCGTCGCAGCGGCGGTCGTTGCGCGGCGGCTTGGTGATCAGGTTGTAGGCCCGTCCGCAGACCGGACAGCCCAGCCGGGCGCTCAGGCGACGCACGACCTCGTCGGCGGGCACCTCGAGGGCCACCGCGCCGGCCAGGCGCCCCTCGGCCTCGGTGAGGAGGCGCTCCAGGCGTTCGGCCTGGTTGAGGTTGCGCGGGTAGCCGTCGAAAAGGAAAGTGGCTCCGGCGGTGGACTCCAGGCGGCGGCGCAGCAGCTCCTCGACGGTGTCGTCGTCGACCAGTCCGCCGGAGGCCACCACGTCCTCGACGCGACGGCCCAGCTCGTCCCCGGCGGCGATGGCCGCGCGGATCAGATCGCCGGTGGAGAGGTGGATCATCCCGCGGCGGCGGGCCAGCAGCTTGGCCACGGTGCCCTTGCCGGCGCCGGGAGGCCCCAAAAGGACGAAGCCGAGGGCTGATGTGGCGGCTGGTGTCATGGAGTTCTCGTTGGCTGGGGCGACGGCTCGGGCCGCCTGGTCGGATCCACCCGGTGGCAGAAAGCCCGCGGACCGTTCGGATGGCGATTCCGGCCCGCAGGCTGTCCGCGACAGTGACGAAAAGGGTCCGTCAGCGGCGTCCGCGGATGCGTCCCTTCTTCAGGAAACCGTCGTAGTGCCGCATCAGCATGTGGCTCTCGATCTGGCGCATGGTGTCCAGGGCCACGCCGACCACGATCAGCAGGCCCGTGCCGCCGAAGGAGAAGGGGGCCTGGAAGATCATCGACATCACGATGGGCAGCAGGGCGATCACGGCCAGGAAGACCGAGCCCGCCAGGGTGATCCGGGTCAGGATGCGGTCGATGAAGGCTTCGGTCTTCTTGCCCGGCTTGATGCCCGGAATGAAGCCGCCGTACTTCTTGATGTTGTCGGCCAGGTCGGCCGGGTTGAGCACGATGGCGGTGTAGAAGTAGCTGAAGAAGATGATCAGTCCCGCGTAGAGCACCATGTAGAGCGGTTCGCCGGGCATCAGCCAGCTCTGCAGGGTGCGCAGCCACTCGGCGTCGGTGAACATCAGGATGGTGTTGGGCAGCATGATCAGCGCGCTGGCGAAGATGATCGGGATGACGCCGGCGGTGTTGACACGCAGCGGGATGTGGGTGGTCTGGCCGCCGTAGACCTTGCGGCCGACGATACGCTTGGCGTACTGGACGCGGATGCGCCGCTGGCCCTGCTGGATCATCACGACCCCGGCAACCACCAGCACCATGACGATGAGCAGGATCAGGGTGTTGACGATGTTGGTCTCGTTGAAGGTGATCTTGCCGATGGTCGACTGGACGTCGGGCCAGATGCGGGCCACGATGCCGATGAAGATGATCAGCGAGATGCCGTTGCCGATGCCGCGTTCGGTTATTTGCTCACCCAACCACATGATGAAGGCCGTGCCCGCCGTCATGGTGATCATCGCCAGCAGGCGGAAGCCCCAGACGCCCAGGGCCGGGTCGATGAGCCCGGGGACCTCGGCGCCGACGGAGTTCTGCAGCCAGACCGAGATGCCGAAGCTCTGCAACAGCGCCAGGGCGATGGTGGCGTAGCGTGTGTACTGGGTGATCTTCTTGCGTCCGGCCTCGCCCTCCTTCTGCAGCTTCTCCAGCGAAGGGATGACCGCGGTGAGGAGCTGGAAGATGATCGAGGCGGTGATGTAGGGCATGATGCCCAGGGCGAAGATGGTCGCCTTGCGCAGGTTGCCCCCGGCGAACATATCGAAGAAGCCGAAGAGCCCGCCCTGCTGGCTGCTGAACCAATCCGACAACGCCCCGGCGTTGACGCCGGGGGCGGGAATGTGGCCGCCGATGCGGTAGACGAAGAGAATCGCCAGCGTGAAGAAGATGCGTTGGCGCAGCTCGGGAATGGCCAGCATGTTGCGGATGCTCTTGAACACTAGACCACCACCGCCTTCCCGCCGGCGGCTTCTATCTTGGCGCGGGCCGAGGCGCTGAAGGCGTGGGCGTGGACCTCGTAGGCCCCCTCGAGCTCTCCGCCGCCCAGGATCTTGACGCGCTTGGCGTTGGAAGCCACCCGTCCCCGGGTCTTGAGGGCCTCGATGTCGATGACCCCCTCGAGGCCGAGGTCGTCGAGCTCGCCGATGTTGACGTAGTCGTGGAACTTCTTCAGCCGTCCGACGCGGGACTTGAAACCGCGCCGGGGCAGACGGCGGAACATGGGCATCTGGCCGCCCTCGAAGCCGCGGCGCACGCCGCCGCCGGAGCGGGAGTTCTGCCCGTTCATACCGCGGCCGCTGAAGGTGCCGCGATTCGAACCGTTACCGCGACCCACCCGTCGCTTGGGCCGATTGTTGGAGGGCTTGAGTTGCATGATCTCACTCCGCTGGAAACAGCTGGAAACGGGTTTCCTGGTTGGTTTGGTTATTCCTCGTCGGCGTCACCCTCGGGCTCGAGGGCCGTATCGTCGGGCGCGCTCTCGTCTTCCACGGCGCTTTCGGGGGCCGCGGTGGTATCGGCGCTCTCGGCGGGCTTGTCGGCCGTGCCAGTCGCGTCAGCCGCTTCATCGACGACCTCCATCCCGACCAGGTGCCGGACCGCGTTGACCATGCCACGGATCTGCGGGGTGTCCTCGTGGACCACGCGGCTGTTGACGCGGCCCAGGCCCAGGGTGCGCAGGGTCGTCTTGTGGCGCTTCAGGGCTCCGATGCCCGAGCGCAACTGGGTGATGGCGAGCTTAGGCATCGTCCTCCTTCGATCCGGCGCCGCCGGCGGTGTAGGAGGTTATCGGCCCTTCCTCGGCGCCTTCGGTGGAGTTCTTCTCCTTGTCGGAGCGTTCCTCCTTGGCGCCGCGCTTGAAGGTGTAGTAACCGTGGTGGCGCATCCGCGGCTTCTTGCCGCGACGCTTGGCCACGCTCTCGACGCTCATCAGGTTCTCCAGAGCGTCGAAGGTGGCGTGGACCACGTTGTGCGGGTTGTTGGTGTTGAGGGTCTTGGTCAGGATGTCGCCCACCCCGGCCACCTCGAGCACGTCGCGGACCGGACCGCCGGCGATGACGCCGGTGCCCGGGGCGGCGGGCTTGAGCAGCACGCGGCCGGCGCCGGCGTGACCCTCGATGATGTGGGTGATGGTGGTGCCGATCATCGGCACTTTCATCATGTTCTTCTTGGCGGACTCGATGCCCTTGCGCACGGCGTCGGGCACCTCGGGGGCCTTGCCCAGGCCCCAGCCCACGCGGCCCTTCTTGTCGCCGACGACCACCAAAGCGTTGAAGGAGAAGCGCCGGCCGCCCTTGACGACCTTGGCCACCCGGTTGATGGTGATCACGCGGTCTTCGAGATCCCCAAGGAGATCCTCTCGTCTCATCGTCTTACATCCTCTGTGCTGGCGGCGCCGGTGGACGCCGTGAACTGGATACGGTGGCGTGCGATCCGCAAGCGGAGTCTTCGTCCGGCGGGAGCTAGAACTTCAGGCCGGCCTCGCGGGCTGCGTCGGCCAGGGCCTTGATGCGGCCGTGATAGCGGAAGCCGCCGCGGTCGAAGACCACGCGCTCGGCTCCCAGAGCCTTGGCCCGCTCGGCGATCAGGCGGCCCACCTCGACGGCTCCGGCGATGTTGCTGGCCGTGTTGCCCTTCTCGCCGCGCAGCTCCATGGTGCTGGCGCTGGCCAGGGTGTGGCCCCGGGTGTCGTCGATGAGCTGGACGTAGATATGGCGGTTGGAGCGGAAGACGGCCAGTCGCGGCCGCTCCGGCGTCCCGCTGACATGCTTGCGGATCCTGGCGTGGCGCCGGAAGCGCAGGTGCTGTTTCTTGAGCATCTCTCTCCTGTCGGTCGGCCCCGGCGGATGGTGCGACCGCGGGGCGCGGGGCCCGGCCGAGCGGACCCACCGTTACAGAACGAGTTGAAGAAAACCTACTTGACGGTGGCCTTGCCGGCCTTCTGCTGGACCCACTCGCCGTCGTAGCGGATGCCCTTGCCCTTGTAGGGCTCGGGGGGCCGCACGCGGCGGATGCGGGCCGCGGTTTCACCGACGAGCTGCTTGTCGGCGCCGGAGACGGTGACCACGGTGAAGTCGCCCCGGGGTTCGGTGGCGAAGGTGATCCCGTCGGGGGCATCGATGTCGACGGTGTGGCAGAAGCCGACGTTGAGGATCAACTGGGTGCCCTTGACCTCGGCGCGGTAGCCGGTGCCGCGGATCTCCAGCTTCTTCTCGAAACCCTCGGTGACGCCCTTGACCATGTTGTCGGCCAGGGAGCGCATCAGGCCGTGGCGGGCCTTGGAGTCCCGGGTGTCGTCGGGGCGGCGGAAGACCAGCCCCTCGTCCTCGAGGGCGACCTCGATGGGGGCGACTACGTCCATGGTCAGCTCGCCCCTGGGTCCCTTGACCGTCAGCCGCCGACCGTCGAGCTTGGCCTCGACCTTGTCGGGAATGACGATGGGGATGATACCGATGCGGCTCATTGGTGTCTCCTGATGGACTCTGCGGGTCCGGTTCCGGGGGGCCTCCGCGCCGCATATGGGCCGGGGGCGCCGTCCGAGGCTGCCGGAATCGCTGCTCCGGTCGCGTCGCCTACCAGACCCGGCAGACGAACTCACCGCCGACGCCTTCTTTGCGCGCGGTGTAGTCGGGCAGAACGCCGTGGGAGGTGGAAATCACCGCCACGCCCAGCCCGTTCTTGACGTAGGGAATCGTGTCGCGGCGGACGTAGACCCGCAGTCCGGGCTTGGAAACCCTCTCCAGGCCGCGGATGGCCGGCTTGCCGTCCTCGCCGTACTTGATGTCGACTTCGATCTCGCGGTGGTCGCCCTCCACGATTCGATAGCCATGCAGGTAGCCCTCGTCGACCAGAACCTTGACGATGGACTCCTTGAATTTGGAATATCCGATGGAGACCTGGTCGTGTCCGGCGCGGAAGGCGTTACGGATCCGGGTCAGCAGATCGGCGATCGGATCGGTCATCACCATAACAGTAACCTCAACCTTGTGGGTGAACCCGGTCCGGCGGCTACCAGCTCGCCTTGGTCACACCGGGGATCTTGCCCTCGAGGGCCAGTTTGCGGAAGCAGATGCGGCACATGTCGAAGCGCCGGTAGTAGGCGCGGGTGCGCCCGCAGATCGGACAGCGGGTGTACTGCCGGACCTTGTACTTCTGCTTGCGTTTGGCCTTTTCTCTCAATGCGGTCCGTGCCAAGGGTTCCTCCTTAACTGGCCGGCTATAAACTCTCAGGCCTTCGCCGCGGTGGGTTTGGCGAAGGGCATGCCCAATTCCTCCAACAGCGCCTTGGCCTCTTCATCGTTGGGGGCGTTGGTGCAGATGGTAACGGTCAGACCGGCGATCTGGGCGATGTCGTCGTAGTTGATCTCGGGGAAGATCAACTGCTCGCGCAGGCCCAGGTTGAAGTTGCCCCGGCCGTCGAAGGAGCGGTCGCCCACGCCCTGGAAGTCGCGGATCTGCGGCAGGGAGAGGTTGACCAGACGGTCGAAGAACTCGTACATCCGTGCGCGGCGCAGAGTGACTCGACAGCCGACGATGAAGCCCTCGCGGATCTTGAACTGGGCGATGGACTTCTTGGCCTTGGTCAGCACCGGCTTCTGTCCGGTGATCGCGGTCAGCTCTTCCATGGCGCCTTCGACGGACTTGGGGTTGTCCTTGGAGTCGCCGATGCCCCGGTTGAGCACGATCTTGGTCAGCCGCGGAACCTGCATCGGGTTGGTATAGCCGAAGCGCTTGGTGAGGGCCGGCCGGACCTTGGTTTCGTAGATTTCCTTGAGACGTGGACTCACGCCTGCCTCCTACTCGCTCTCGGCTCCACAGCCTTTGCAGACCCGTTTACGCTCTTTGTCCTTGCGCGCGACGCCGATCCGGGTCGGCTTGCCGCACTTGGGACAGACGCGCATCAGATTGGAGAGGGCCACGGGCGCCTCGAGCTCGATGATGCCGCCCTGGACGTCCTGGCGGGTCTGACGCTGATGCTTCTTGACGAAATTGATACCCTGGACGATGGCGCGGCGCTTCTCGAGATCGATCTTGAGAATCTCTCCGCGCTTGCCCTTGTCCTCACCGGTGAGGACCTGGACGGTATCGCCCTTGCGCAGTCTGGTCGGACGGGACACTAGAGCACCTCCGGAGCCAGGGCGACCACGCGGAAGAACTTCTTCTCGCGCAGCTCGCGGGCGACGGGTCCGAAGACCCGGGTGGCCACGGGCTCGCCGGCCTCGTTGAGAATCACCGCGGCGTTGTCGTCGAAGCGGATGTAGGAGCCGTCGCGACGACGGATCTCCTTGCGCGTGCGTACCACGACGGCGCGGATAACGGTGCCGGCCTTGATCTGGCTGGTGGGCAGGGCCTCCTTGATGGTGACCACGATGATATCGCCCACCGAGGCGTATCGGCGGCGGGAGCCGCCCAGGACCTTGATGCACAAGGCCTTCTTGGCGCCCGAGTTGTCGGTGACGTTGAGGATGCTTTCCTGTTGAATCATGGCTGCCGCCTTCTTAGCGATCCCCGGAAGCGTACCGGGGGTGGGCCCGGGTCGCGGCTAGACGGTCGCCCGTTCCAGTATCTCCAATACGCGCCAACACTTGCGTTTCGAGAGCGGACGCGTCTCCTCGATCAGCACCTGGTCGCCGGCCCGAACCTCGTTCTTCTCGTCGTGGGCCAAAAAGCGGCTGGAGAGACTGATCGTCTTCTTATATAGGGGGTGGGCTTGACGACGCTCGACGACCACCACTACGGTCTTCTGGTGGGCGTCGGAGGCCGCCCGGCCGATACGGCGTTTGCGGTTGCTGGTAGCCATCGGTTAACCCTGGCTGGGGGAGGGCTCGCGGCGCTCCCGGATGATGGTCTTGATGCGGGCGATATCCTTGCGCACCAGGTAGATGCGGGCCGGATTGGAGAGCTGTTTCATCTTGAGCTGAAAGCGCAGATTCATCAGCTCTTCGGTCAGCTCGGCGCACTTGCTCTCCAGCTCCGCGTCGGTCATCTGGCGGATGTCTTTGGCCTTCATGACGATTCCTTTAATTGCCGGCTCCCCGCCGGGTTCATCGCTCGACGAAGCGGGTGCGGATGGGCAGCTTGTGTCCGGCCAGGCGCAGGGCCTCCCGGGCCATCTGACGCTCGACGCCGTCGAGTTCGAAGATGATCGTGCCCGGCTTGACCACGGCCACCCAACCCTCGGGCGCGCCCTTACCGGAACCCATGCGGACTTCCTGGGGCTTCTTGGTGTAGGTTTTGGTCGGGAAGATGCGGATCCAGAGCTTGCCGCCGCGGCGGACCTTGCGCATGATGGTGATACGCGAGCTCTCGATCTGGTTGCCGGTGATCCAGTGGGGCTCCAGGGCCATCAGGCCGTACTGGCCGAAGGAGAGCTTGGAGCCGCGATTGGCTTTGCCGCGCATCCGACCGCGCTGGTGCTTGCGCCACTTGGTGCGTTTGGGTTGCAGCATCGCTATCTCCTCTTACCGCCGCCGCGTCGGTCGCCTCGGGGCGGCCGACGGCGTCGGCCGTGGCCGTCGCCGCGGGGGGCGTTGATTTCGGCGCCGGTGAGTCCCTCGGTGCCGGGCAGCTTCTCGCCGTGGTAGATCCAGACCTTGACGCCGATGCGGCCGGCGGTGGTGCGGGCCTCGGCCAGGCCGAAGTCGATGTCGGCGCGCAGGGTGTGCAGGGGCACGCGGCCGGAGATGTAGCGCTCGGAGCGGCTCATCTCGGCGCCGCCCAGGCGTCCCGAACAGATGATCTTGACCCCCTGGGCGCCGCGGCGCAGGGCGGCCTCCTGGACCTTCTTCATCGCCCGGCGGAAGCTGATGCGCTTCTCGAGCTGCTGGGCGACGTTCTCGGCCACGAGCTGGGCGTCGGTCTCCGGGGAGCGCACCTCGTCGATGAGCACCTTGACCGGCTTGCCCAGTCGGGCGGCCAGCTCGTCACGCAACTCGTTGACCTGGGAGCCCTTGCGGCCGATGATGATCCCGGGGCGGCTGCTGCGCAGGATGATGGTGACCAGGTTGGGCAGACGCTCGAACTCGATGGAGCTGATGCCGGCGCCGTAGAAGCGCTGCTTGAGCTCCGTGCGCAGCCGCAGGTCCTGGTGTAGCTGCTTGCGGTAGACGTCGCCGCGGGCGAACCAGCGGGACTTCCAGGGCTTGATGTAGCCCAGGCGGAATCCGGTGGGGTGGGTCTTCTGTCCCATCGCTTGTTACTCCCTGTCTTGGGCGACGGCTGCGGGCTCGGCCAGACGGACCATCGCCTTGCTGGTCCGCTTGCGGATGCGGCCGAACATGCCCTTGGCCTTGAAACGAATGCGCTTGAGGGTCGGCCCCTGATCGATCTGGATCTCCTTGACAACCAGGGAGTCCAGGTCGAGGACGCCGTCGAGATCGTTGGAGGCGGCGTTGGCCAGGGCAGAGCGCAGCAGTTTGCCGATGATCGGCGCGCCGGCGCCCCGCATGTGATCCAAAAGGGCGATGGCCTCGTTGACGTTGCGGCCCCGGACCACGTCGGCGACGCGACGCAGCTTGAAGGGGGAGATCCGCACGTATTTGATTCTGGCAAGCATCGTTGGAGATCCTTTTTTCCCGGGCTTCCGACGCCCTGACGGGTCGATGTTTCTGCGGGGCCGGGCTGATCCTGGGTATAGGTCGGTCTTGGTGTATCGTCGTACGGCTTGTTCCAGTCCCCCGGGACGGCGAGTGCGGACTCGGCGGTCGCGACGGGCGGGGCGTTTTTCATGGCGACTATCACCCAACGGCCGTACTTCAGCAATCTCAGCTGCTTCGGCTACTTCAGCGCCGTGGAGCGCCCGCCCCTGCCGCCGTGGGAGCGGAAGGTCCGGGTGGGGGCGAACTCGCCCAGCTTGTGGCCCACCATCTCTTCGGTGATGTAGACCGGGATGTGCTTGCGGCCGTTGTAGACCGCGATGGTGTGGCGGATGAACTCGGGCGGAATCGTTGAGCGCCTGGCCCAGGTGCGGATGACCTTGCGCTCGCCGGTCCGGTTGAGTTCCTCTATCTTGGCCAACAGTTTGGGGTCTACGAAGGGCCCCTTCTTGATAGAACGCGACATCGGCTGGTCCTCGTGATGGTTGTTTTAACGCTACGGAACGGAGTGCGGGGTCCGGCTCATGGCTGTCCGCGGCGAGTCTCCTCAGGAGCTCTTGACCTGGCCCTTGACCCGGGCGCCGGCCTGCTTGCCGCGACGGCGGCCCAGCACCACGTAGCGGTTGGTCTTCTTGCGGGTGCGCTTGCCCTTGGTCAGCTTGCCCCAGGGCGAGACGGGGTGGCGACCGCCGGCGGTGCGGCCCTCGCCGCCGCCGTGGGGGTGGTCGACGGGGTTCATCGAGACACCGCGCACCTTGGGGCGGCGCCCTAGCCAGCGCTTGCGTCCGGCCTTGCCCAGCACGACCTGGTTCTTCTCGGACAGGGCGACCTGACCGATGGTGGCCCGGCAGGCCAGGTTGACCAGACGGACCTCGCCCGAGGGCAGACGCAGGTGGCCCCAGTCGCCCTCCTTGGCGGCCAGACGGGCCCAGGAGCCGGCGCTGCGCGCCAACTGCCCGCCCTTGCCCGGCTTGAGCTCGACGCAGTGGACCAACTGGCCCAGGGGGATCGAGCGCAGGGGCATGGCGTTACCCGGCTTGACCTCGGCGATCTCGCCGCTGATGACGGTGTCGCCGACCTTGACGTTGCGCGGGTGCAGAATGTAGCGCCACTCGCCGTCCAGATATTTGACGCGGGCCAGGTTGGCCGAGCGGTTGGGATCGTAGTCGATGGCGGCGACGACGCCGGGGACACCGTCCTTGTTGCGCTTGAAGTCGACGGTGCGCAGTTGGCGCTTGTGTCCGCCGCCGCGTCGGCGCATCGTGATCCGGCCGGTGTTGTTGCGGCCGTTGGTGCGCTTCTTGGCCTTGCGCAGCGCCTTGGGGGAGCGCTCCTTGGAGAGCTCCTCCACCACCAGGCGGCTGGCGTGGCGGGTACCCGACGAGGTCGGCTTCATCTTCTTGACTGGCATTGCACTCTCCTCGCGGGATCGATCAGGCGTTTTCGAAGATATTGATCCGGTTGTCCGGGGCCAGGGTGACGATGGCCTTCTTGTAGGCCGCCGTGCGGCCTTCCTTGAAGCGCACGCGGCGCTTCTTGCCGGGGAAGTTGGCCGTGTTGACCCGGACCACCTTGACCTTGAAGGCCTGCTCGACGGCGTGCTTGATCTCGATCTTGTTGGCGTCGCCGATGACCACGAAGTGATACTTGTTCTGACCCTCGCGCTGATCGGCGGCCTTGTCGCCCACGACGGGGCTGAGCAGGATTTCGTGGGGCTCTCTCATGCTACACCGCCTTCAATCGCTGCGCCAGGGCCTCGGCGGCCGGGCGGGTGAAGATCAGATTCTCGTGCCAGAGCACCAGATGGGGGTTGAGATCGGCGACCCGGGTCAGGCGGCAGCCCGGGATGTTGCGGCAGGACTTCCAGAGGGTCCGGTCGGAGTCCACGGTCACCAACAGGGGCTTGCGCCGGGCCTCGAGGTTGCCCAGCACCCGGTAGATTTCCCGGGTCTTGGGCTCGTTCATCTCGAGCTCGTCGACGATGCGGATGCTGGTGGAGCGGAAACCCAGCGCCTCGTAAAGGGCGCGCCGCCGGACCTTCTTGGGCAGCCTCTGCGAATAGTCGCGGGGCCGGGGGCCGAAGATGATCCCGCCGGTGCGCCAGATGGGGCTGCGCCGGGAGCCGTGGCGGGCGCGGCCGGTGCCCTTCTGACGCCAGGGCTTGCGCCCGCCGCCGCGGACCTCGGCCCGGGTCTTGGTCGAGGCGGTGCCGCTGCGCCGGTTGGCCAGATGGGCGCGCACGGCGTTGGAAACGGTGAGCGTGGGCTCATCGAGGGGCTCCAGGGGGAGTTCCAGGGAGTCGACCTTCTCGCCCTCGCGGTTGTAAACGTCCAGTGTCAGCATGGTTAACCCCGTACGCGGACGACGATGCGTCCGCCCTTGGCGCCGGGGACGGCGCCCTTGACGTAGAGCAGATTGTTCTCGGCGTCCACCCGGACGACCTTCAGATTGCGCACGGTGAAGTTCTCGTCGCCGAAGTGGCCGGCCATCCGCTTGCCCTTGACGACCTTGGAGGGCCAGGCGCAGGCGCCGATGGAGCCCGGCGCGCGGTGGAACTTGCTGCCGTGGGTCTTGGGACCGCCGGCGAAGCCGTGGCGCTTGACGTTGCCGGCGAAGCCCCGGCCCTTGGTCCGGCCGCTGATGTCGACGGACTGCACCTCGGCGAAGATGCCCACGTCGAAGGTCTGGCCGGCCTCGTAAGCGTCCTCGGCGTCGCAGGGCAGCTCGACGAGCCAGTTGCGGGGCTCCACGCCGACCTTGGCGAACTGCCCGCGCAGCGGTTTGGAGAGCTTTTTCTCTTTGGCCGCGCCGTAGCCCACCTGGACCGCCGAGTAACCGTTGCGGTCCGGGGTGCGTACGGCGGTGACGGTGCAGGGGCCCAGTTCGAGGACGGTCACCGGTATCAGCGTGTCCTCGTGGTAGATCTGGGTCATTCCCAGCTTGCGTCCGATTAGTCCCTTGAGCACTGCTGTTCTCCTGGCGCTTGGCGTCCGCTACAGCTTGATGTCGACGTCCACCCCGGCGGGCAGGTCCAGACGCATCAGGGCGTCGGTGGTCTCCGCGGTGGGCTTGAGGATGTCGATCAAGCGCTTGTGGATGCGCATCTCGAACTGCTCGCGCGATTTCTTGTTGACGTGGGGGGAGCGGTTGACCGTGAAGCGGTGGATCCGCGTGGGCAGCGGTACCGGACCGACGATCTCGGCGCCGGTGGTGCGCACGGTCTCCACGATGTTCTCCACGGACTTGTCCAGCAGGCGGTGATCGTAAGCCCGCAGCCGGATGCGTATCTTGTCGCTGGTGGCCATGGCCCTTCTTACGCTTGTGGGAAACGGTTGCTGTTTCGCGTTGCCGGTGGGGGTGAACCGGCGGCGTTGTTCCTGCGGACTGTTCCGCCGCCGGTCCCGCTTTTCATGCGTTCCCCGACACAACCGGAAACGCTTGTGGCTATCCTTGCCGTTTGCTTGCCGTTTACTTGAGGATCTCGGTGACGACGCCGGCGCCGACGGTGCGGCCGCCCTCGCGGATGGCGAAGCGCAGCTCCTTCTCCATGGCGATCGGCGTGATCAGCTCGACGGTCATTCTCACGGTGTCACCGGGCATGACCATCTCGGCGGCCTCGATATCGATGATGGCGCCGGTCACATCGGTGGTGCGGAAGAAGAACTGGGGCCGGTAGCCCTCGAAGAACGGGGTGTGACGACCGCCTTCCTCGCGGGTCAAGACGTAGACCTGGGAGGTGAACTTGGTGTGCGGGGTGATGGACTTGGGGGCGGCCAGCACCATCCCGCGCTGGATGTCCTTGCGGTCGATGCCGCGGAGCAGGCAGCCGACGTTGTCGCCGGCTTCGCCCTCGTCGAGGAGCTTGCGGAACATCTCGACGCCGGTGCAGGTGGTGTTCTGGATGTCATCCTGCATACCGACGATGTCGATCTTGTCGCCGACGTGGATGACGCCGCGGTCGATACGGCCGGTGGCCACGGTGCCGCGACCGGTGATGGTGAAGACGTCCTCGACGGGCATCAGGAAGGGCTTGTCCGTCTCGCGCTCGGGCGCGGGGATGTAGCTGTCCAGGGCGTCGACGAGCTCGAAGACGCACTTGACGGCATCGTCGTCGCGATCGCCGGAGCCGGACTCGAGGGCCTTGAGAGCCGAGCCCTTGACGAAGGGGATGTCGTCGCCGGGGAACTTGTACTCGGTCAGCAGCTCCCGGACCTCCATCTCGACCAGTTCGAGGAGCTCGGGGTCGTCGAGCATATCGGTCTTGTTAAGGAAGACGACCATGCTCGGCACGCCGACCTGACGGGCGAGCAGGATGTGCTCGCGGGTCTGGGGCATGGGGCCGTCGGCGGCGCTGACCACCAGGATGGCGCCGTCCATCTGCGCCGCGCCGGTGACCATGTTCTTGACGTAGTCGGCGTGGCCGGGGCAGTCGACGTGGGCATAGTGCCGGTTCTCCGACTGGTACTCGACGTGGGCCGTGTTGATGGTGATGCCGCGTTCCCGTTCCTCCGGGGCCTTGTCGATATCGTCGAAGGGGATGAAATCGCAGAGGCCGGCCTTGGAAAGATTCAGGGTAATGGCGGCGGTGAGCGTGGTTTTACCGTGGTCGACGTGGCCGATGGTGCCTACGTTGACGTGGGGTTTCGTCCGCTCGAATTTCTCCTTAGCCATCTTCAAATCTCCTGGTAATGGCGGTTAGCCTGGTGGTAACGGGCGCTAGGACTTCTCGCTCTCTTGTCCTTTTCCTGTTTTACGTGTCTTCAAGTGCATCTCACTCAAACCCCGGCTCCTGCCTGTGGTTCCCGTCGTTTCCGATCCAGGTCCCTATCGTTATCTCGCAGCCCGGGGGATTTCGTTCTTCCGCTCGCTTCGCCGCCGACGGATCGAAATACGGCCGATGACGATTCGGCCCGGGGCGCCGTTCATCGGGCGCCTGGGCAAAGGGCGGAGAATATAACACAGTCCGCGCGGCAAAGTAAAGCTATCCTGCGGGTGCATTTACGCCGCTCAACGCACCGCTCGCTCTGCGTGGAGCCCTCACCCCTGAATGGGACCGGAACGGAATCTCGGGCGGGTCCGGCGCTCCAGCGGCCGGGCTACCACCAGCGGCCCTCGGCGTCCTCGGGGACGGGCTCGTAGCGCTCGAACTGCATATGGTGGGCGGCGCGGCCCTGGGTCAGCGAGCGCAAGGTGGTGGCGTAGCCGAACATCCGCGAGAGTGGCACCAGGGCGTCGACGACCTGGGCGCCGGCCTGGACCCGGGTTTCCAGGATCTGGCCCTTGCGGGTGACGAGGTCTTTCATCACGTTGCCGACGAAGTCCTCGGGACAGGTTATCTCCAGGAGCATCAACGGTTCGAAAACCCGGGGGTCGGCCTTCTGGCAGGCCGCGTGGAAGGCCCGGAAGGCGGCGGCCTGGAAGACCTCTTCGCTGGAGGCCTCGTCATCGAAGTCGGCCCCGGTGAGTTCGGCGCGGACGTCGATCATCGGGTAACCGGCGGTGGGGCCGGAGTACATCCCCTGGCGGCAGCCGGCGGCGGCGGCCTCGCGGTAGAGGCGGGGCAGGCCGTCGACGGTTCCGGAGAAGGAGAAGCCCTCGCCGGGCTCGGCCGGGGAGACGCGCACCTCGACCCGGGCGTACTGGCGCTTGCCGCCGAGGAGCTGGTCGAGGGTGAAGGAGCCGACGGCGGCGGAGGCGACGGATTCCTTGTAGGCGATCTGGGGCTCGCCGACGCGGCAGCCGACCTTGAATTCGCGCTTGAGCCGGTCGACGATGATCTCCAGGTGCAGCTCGCCCATCCCGGAGATGATCCGCTGGCCCGTCTCGGCGTCCTCGTGGGCGGTGAAGGTCGGATCGTCGGCGGCCAGCTCCTCGAGGGCCCCCTCGAGCTTCTTCTCGTCCTCGGTGGAGCGGGGCTCGATGGCCACGCGGACCACGGGCTCGGGGAAGTCGATCTCGCCCAGGATCAACGGAGCGGCGGGGTCGCAGAGGGTGTCGTTGGTTCGGCAGCCCTTGAGACCCACGGCGGCGCCGATCTCCCCGGGTCCCAGGCTCTTGACGTCGTGCTTCTTGTTGGCGTGCATCTCGAGCAGCCGGTTGATGCGCACCTGGCGTCCGGTGTGGCTGTTGAGCAGCTTGTCTTTGACGCCCAGGGTGCCGGCGTAGGTCCGGAAGAAGGTCAGCTTGCCGACGAAGGGGTCGGTGGCCGTCTTGAAGACATAGGCCGTGGCCGGCTGATCGGGATCGGGCTCCCGGGTCTCGCGCTCGCCGGAGTCGGGGTTGAGCCCGGTGACGGCGCCGCGGTCCAGGGGACTGGGCAGCAGCTCGACGACGTAGTCGAGGACGGGCTGGACGCCCTTGTTGCGCAGGGCGCTGGCGGCCAGCACCGGGTGCAGCCCGCAGGCCAGAGTGCCGGTGCGCAGCGCGGAGACGAGACGCGCGGGCTCCGGGTCCCGGCCGTGGAGGTAGTCCTCCATCAGGGCGTCGTCGAAGTCGCAGGCGACCTCGACCAGGCGTTCCCGGTAGGGCGCGGCCAGGGCGGCCTCTTCGTCGTCCAGGGGCGAGCGCCGGACCTCGAGGCCCAAATCGCCGCCGAACTCGACGCGCTCCAGGGTGACCAGGTCGATGATCCCGCGAAAGGTCTCCTCGGCGCCCAGGGGGATGGTCAGCGGCGCCGGCGAGGCGTCGAGCTTGGCGACCAGGTCGTCCAGGACGCGGTCGTAGGAGGCGCCGACGCGGTCCATCTTGTTGACCACGGCCAGGCGGGGCACGCCGTAGCGGGCGGCCTGGCGCCAGACGGTCTCGGACTGGGGCTGGACCCCGGCCACGGCGCAGAAGACGCCCACCGCGCCGTCCAGAACTCTCAAAGAGCGCTCCACCTCGACGGTGAAGTCGACGTGACCCGGGGTGTCGATGATGTTGATGCGGTGGTCACGCCAGAAGCAGGTGGTGGCGGCAGAGGTGATGGTGATGCCGCGTTCCTTCTCCTGCTCCATCCAGTCCATCTCGGCGGCCCCGTCGTGAACCTCGCCGATCTTGTGTGTCTTGCCCGTGTAGTAAAGGATTCGCTCGGTCAGCGTGGTCTTGCCAGCGTCGATGTGGGCGGTGATGCCCACGTTGCGCACCCTGGCGATGGCGGCGGTCTGTTTGGCTGGATTCTCGGACACGCTGGACCTCAAACCGCTTTCGGCCGTGTTGGAACCGCGGCGGACCGTCGCCGGAGCTTCTTCGCCGGAGGCGGGCATAGCCGGAGCAATACGCCGTTGCGCGGACGTTGCGCGAAACGCCGGTGTCGCTCGGATACGGACTGGAGTTTGGATCGCCCTCGCGGGGCGGATCGAGGCCGAGGCTGGTCGGCATAGCGCCGGCTCGATGCTTCGCCGGTCGGCGGCTCCGCACTCGCTCATCCGCACTTACCCAAGGAAAGTCAGGGAAGGGCGCGGAGGGTGTTCCAGCGTCGTGGACCTTCCCCCTTACCTTAAGGGGGCTCAACACGCGTTGGTCTCGCGGTGGTCTCGACGAAGCGTGGAACGGGCCGGGCTATACCAGCCCGCCTGGGCGGGCAGGCGGCGGTCTGGATTTGTCGAACCGACGGGGTGTCGCGCCCGGGACTGTTCAAGCCCTCTGTAGGCGCACCCTTCGGTACCAGTCCACCTGCTTCCGGGACCCCTTGTCGGCCGTGGTTATCCGCCGGGGCGGCGGCACGACGGCCTTAGCGGGGCTTGATTACGGCCGGTACCAGGCCAATCGGGAAGGGACGGGGCTCGAATCGCGCCCGTTTTCCCACGGCCCCCAGACCAGCCCACCCGGCTCTGGGAGATGGGGGAGCGGGGTTTCCCGCCGCGCAGGCGGGACCGCGCTCTTCCCCGGGTGGTGTCCCCGCGGTTGGAGGGGGGACGGGATCGGGGTGTCGTCGTTCGGTGTTACGGTGTTGCCGAGGGTTACACGCGGAAGTGGGCGAAGGCCTTGTTTGCCTCGGCCATGCGGTGCGTGTCCTCGCGTTTCTTGACGCTGGCGCCGACGCCGTTGTGGGCGTCGATGAACTCCATGGCCAGCTTGTTGATCATGCCGTGCTCTTTGCGCTTGCGAGAGAAGCTGATCATCCAGCGGATGGCCAGGGTGGTCTTGCGCTCGGGCGAGACCTCCAGGGGCACCTGGTAGGTGGCCCCGCCGATGCGGCGGCTCTTGACCTCGAGGGTCGGCTTGACGTTCTTGAGGGCGTCGTAGAAGACCTTGACGCCTTCCTTGCCCGTCTTCTTCTCGACGAGCTCCAGGGCACCGTAGAAGATATTTTCCGCCGTGGAGCGCTTGCCGTCGAGCATCAGGTTGTTGATGAAGCGGGTGACCAGCTCGGAGCCGTGCACGGGATCGGGATCGAGCTTGCGACGGGTGACTTTCTGCCTGCGGGACATCGCTTAACCCTCCCTGCGCGTGCCGTACTTGGAGCGCTGCTGCTTGCGGCCGCTGACGCCGATGGCGTCCATGGTGCCGCGGACGATGTGGTAGCGTACGCCGGGCAGGTCCTTGACGCGACCGCCGCGGACCAGCACGATGCTGTGCTCCTGCAGGTTGTGCCCCTCGCCGGGGATGTAGCTGGTGACCTCGATGCCGTTGGTGAGACGGACGCGGGCCACCTTGCGCAGGGCCGAGTTCGGCTTCTTGGGGGTCACGGTCCACACGCGGGTGCAGACCCCCTTGCGCTGGGGACAGCCCTGCAGCGCCGGCGACTTGGTCTTCTTCCTGGAGAGCTTGCGCCCCTTGCGGACTAACTGATTGACGGTCGGCATCGCGTGAACCTCGATTGCTGGTTTCGGAGCGTCCCCACACCGGGCGGGGAGCCTCGGCAGCGGATCGCCCGGTCGGCCTGTAGCCTTTGAGGCCGGGCGTTTAGCGGTGTCTGAGCGTTGTAAGGGCGGTAAGGGTATAATAGTCCCCGGCGATGTGTCAAGCTATTTGGCGGGGCTTTTTCCGCTGATTTCGGGCCGGCGGCGGGTTTGTCGCACCACTCGACAACTCGGGCGCGCTGAGGGATACTACCGGCAAAACGGTCGTCTGTTGGTCCAATGAAGCCGAGGCCGCCGGAAGCTTTACCCTCGGACCGCTCCCCCCCGAGCTATCCTTCAATATGTAACCGCGGTGGCGAACCCAATCGAATGCAATTCCCCGACAGGTTATCTCGATCCGGTGCCTTGATCATCCACCCGGCACAAGGTTGAGCGTGTCCCAGCCCATCCACCGGACCCATGGCGAAGCAGAAAATCGTTGACAGCAACCCCGCCCGGCGACGTCCCTACGCCCCCTTCCGCGCCCTGACGCGCGCCCTGGGCCGGATCATCCCCTTCCGTTTGGCCGTCCTCGAAGACAGCCGCTGGGTGCGGCTCCTCGACGCCCTGGGCCGGCCCCTCGGCGTCCGGCTGACCGGCTTCGACGCCTTCACCTGGAACGGCACCGTCTACCTGGCCCGCAGATTGCTCGACACCCGGGCAGGCTACCTGGTGCTGCGCCACGAGGCCGTGCATCTGCTGGACCAGCGCCGCCTGGGCCTCGCCCCCTTCCTGATCTGCTACCTGCTGTTGCCCCTGCCCCTGGGCCTGACACTGCGGGCGCTCTTCGAATGGCGGGGCTATCGCGAGACCCTGCGCGCCTACCGGGAGCGCGATCCCAAACTGGCCCGCCGCCGGGCCGCCTCCGTCGCCCGCCAGTTCACCACGGGACGCTACCTCTATATGTGGGTCCTCGGTCAGAGCATCCGACGCTGGATACGCCGGGAGCTGGCCCGCCTCGAACGCACAAACGGCCGCCCGCCCCGGGGCCTCGAGGCCCTCGCGGAGCTCAGCCGCCTGGCCCCCAAGGGCGAACGGGACCTGGAAGTTCCGGGGCCGGATTCGATCATCGATTGAACGACACCTCAAGGCGCGGGAAGCTGCCCGGCACCGCCGAGCCGCCCGGGGTGAGTACGATTGCACATGCAATGAACAAACCCTTTGGGACGCGCAATATCTGGAGCTGTTGCATCCCCTGCGTCATACATTAACCGCCATCCCACCGGTGCCCGCGACCTTCGCCAAACGGTTCACTCGAAAACCACTCCTCCCGCGGCGGCTTTGGCACGTTTCTTGCGGAGTCGCCCGCCGCCTATCCGGCAGGCCACGTCCGCCTGCGCAAGAAACGTGCCAAAGCCGGGCCTCGGCGGACCGACGGGCTTCGTCCGCCGGGGACCTGTTTGGCGAAGGTCGCTCGGCGCGCCATCGGGTTCGGTCGTGAAAGAGATGAAAACGGGACCGGCGGAGCCGGTCCCGTTTCATTGACCAATCGGCTGGATCACGAAGGCTACGGACCGAGGTTGATCATGTTCAGCCCGAAGGGGTCGTCGTCGGTGCGGGTGTACTCGTCGATCTCGGCCAGCACGTCGTACTCGCTCTTGAGCAGATAATAGTGGCTGCGTTCGACGTTGGCCAGGTAGTTGAACATCACCCGGGCGCGGCCGGAGACCCGGCCGGTGAGCATCTCGTAGTGCTCGGCGGAGACCTCCTCGGCCTGCATGGCCGCCTGCCAGAGGTCGGTCAGCTCGGCTCGGTCGAAGTCGACATCGATCTGCATCTTGGGCAGCAGATTGGGGTCGGGCTCGGTGGGCTCGCCGCCGATCTGTTCGGTGTAGACGCCGGTGAGCAGGTCATGGTGGCGCTGCTCCTCGGAGGCCAGAAACTTGAGCTTGTCGCGCATCATCAGATTGGTGACGTTCTCGTATATCTTCTCGTAGAGCTCTTTGGCCCGGGTCTCGCTCTTGATGGCGATCTCCAGAGCCTCCTTGACGGTCAGTTCACTCATCGGGACCTCCCGTTGGGGTCGTTAACGATGCAATTGCTTCACGTTAATGATAGCACAAACTCACCAGGCTTGCCTGAAAGCTCCCGATAGACTATCATAATGAAGAAGATCCAGACCGACTGGGGTTTGCCGACCCACCCGGCGCGAGATTGTTAACCGGGAAAGAGCAGGGGGCACGCAAAGGCAAGAGTGTCTGCAGATCGACGGGACTGCCCGCGGTGGAACCCGTGCAGGTTTCGCAATACCGCGGACCCTTTGAAAAACCTCGACGGGTTGTCCCACAAGTAGTCCTTCGTCCCCTATCAGGCCGTTCAAGACCGCAATGCCGACCCGGGAGGTCGCCATGAAGCATACCCTTATTATTATCCTTGCGGCGCTGCCGCTCCTCTTCACCGGCTGCGACGAAGCCGGTGATGAATCCGCCGCGGAGGATGCCCCTCCCCAGGTGGGCGAAGCCCGGGTGATCGGCGAGGGCGAGGACTTCGAGCCCCGGCCCCTGCTGGACAATCCTAGCCTGGTCTGGCAGTACGCCGTCGAGGGCGCCACGCCGGGCCTCGAGCACTACACCTCCGGACGGCTGTACTGCGCGCTCACCGGCGTGGGCCTGTTCTGTCTGGACGGCGAAACGGGCGACCTGGTCTGGGAGTCACCGGAGTTCGGCGCCCCCGTCTTCGACGAGGAGGCGGTCTACCTGCACCGCTACCCCGGCGACGGCCCGGGCAACCTGATCTGCCGCGACCTAGAGACCGGCGACAAGCGCTGGAACTACGCCCCCTCCTACCAATATCGCTACAACATGGTCAGCCTGGGCGGAAAACTCTACCTGGGCGTGGACATGGCCATGGACGTGGCCGGTACCGAGGCCGACCAGCGCCTGCTGACCATCGACAAGGCGACGGGTGAACAGGTCGACCAGTTGGCCGTCCAGCTCAACCCCAGCGAGCCCTTCTACCTGATGAGCGTCGGCGACGCCCTCTATATGCGCACCCGGGAGCTGCGCCGCCTGAATCCGGAGAGCCTGGGTTCCCTCTGGGGCCACCGCCTGCCCGGCAACGGACTCATCGACCACGCCTACGACGGCGAGAGCCTCTACCTGCTGATCGGCGACCACCTCGAGCGCCTGGACCCCGACGAGGGAGCCTCCCAGAAGCTGCTCAAGCTGCCCACACGCAGCGGGAAGCTCCTCTACGCCTCAGGACACCTCTACGCCGCCGGCGAGCGACCCGATACCGGCCAGAGCCAACTAACCTGCCTGGCCGTCGAGGACGATTCCATCAGGTGGGCCATGGCCTTCCCCGGGCAGATCGGCGCGCCGGTCTACCTGGACGGCGCCGTCTACGTCGTGGTCACCACCGAGCACTCGGGCGATTGGGGATATGTCGATCCGCTGCTCGAGCAGTACCGCGACGCAGGCCAGGATATCGAGCTGACCAACCTGGTCTTCAGCGTCTACGCGCTGGACGCCGCCGAGGGCGAGCTGCTCTGGCGCCTGGACGCCGACTTCCCCCTGGGCGAGCTCCTCGCCGCCGACGGAAAGCTGTTCCTCTCCGCCGAAGGCGGGCGGGTGTTCCGCCTGGACCCGGCCCTGATGTAAACGGGACTCCCGACGGCATATGCGAAACGGGCCGACCTGTTGGTCGGCCCGCGCTCATCTCCGGCAGTCTCAACGGCTAGACCACCACGGCGCGGGGCGGCTCCTGCGACGCCGAAACCTCGCCCACCCGGTAGGCGAACTCGCCCGCCGCCGAGAGATCCTCGATCAGCCACGCAGCCTTCTTCTCCGGGACCACGGCGATCAAGCCCAAACCGCAGTTGAAGACCGCCTCGAGTTCGTCGTCGCTCAAACCGCCCAACTCCTTGAGCCAGTTGAAGACCCGGGGGCGGGGCCAAGCGTCGCGGTGCAGGACGGCGCGCATTCCCTCCGGAACAACCCGGGACAGGTTGTCCGCCAGGCCGCCGCCGGTGATATGCGCCATAGCCGCCGTCTGGTGCTTGCGGAACAGCGGCAGCAGCTTACTGTAGATCCGCGTCGGCGCCAGCAGCTCGTCTGCCACGCTGCGCCCGAGGAACTCGACCACGTCGCCGGGCCCCAAGCCCGCTTCCTCGAAGACCAGTTTCCTCACCAACGAGAAGCCGTTCGAGTGCAGGCCGTTCGAGGCCAGGCCCACCAGGGCCATCCCCTCCCGCACCCGCCGCGGACCCAGCTCCGTGCCGCGCTCCAAGGCCCCGACGACGAATCCCGCCAGGTCGTAATCGCCCTCCCTGTACACCCCCGGCATCTCGGCGGTCTCGCCGCCGATCAGCGCGCAGCCCGCCTGCAGGCAGCCCTGGCTGATTCCCTGCAAGACCTCTCGATCCCGCTCCGGCTTCAGCTTCCCCGTGGCGAAGTAGTCCAGGAAGAACAGCGGCCGGGCGCCCACCGTCAGCACGTCGTTGACGCTCATCGCCACCAGGTCGATGCCCACAGTGGTGTGGACACCGGCCCGGATAGCCACCAGAAGCTTGGTGCCCACGCCGTCGGTGGCCGAGACCAGGACGGGGTCCTTGAGGCCCGCCGCCTTGGTGTCGAAGGCCGCCGCGAAGCCGCCCAGACCGGCGGCCACACCAGGGATGCTGGTGGCCTCGGCCAGGGGGGCGATGTTCTTGACGAAAGCCTCACCGGCCCGGACGTCGACACCGGCGGATTTGTAGGGGTCGGGGATCATCGTTTGCTCCACGTTTGGCTAAGAGCACGTTTGTCTAAGAGTCTGAAGAGTCAATCCATTGTAATACATAAAACAAGTCATGGCGATCGCACTCTGAAACCTTTGCCAAACCGCTCTGGAGCTGGTGAAGCATCCTGAACACCGGCGACGAGGCTTTGGCACGTTTATTGCGTAGATCCGACGCCGGATGTCCGAAACCGCCACCCGCCCTGCTGCAATAAACGTGCCAAAGCCGGACCAAGGCGAGAACCATTGTAATACAGGTTTGGCAAAAGTTTCCGACGACGGCGGTGTCCAGAGCAATTGAATGCCCCCGCGGTGCGGGGGCGGGGGGATCAAGACCGTTCGGACCTATCCCGTCAGCTCGCCGCGGATGATGGTTACGGCGTCGCCGCGCAGCAGCACCCGCTCGCCGCAGACCTTGACGCCGACCCGGCCTCCGCGTTTGGAGGCCTGGTAGCCGACGAGTTCATCGCGGTCGAAGCGGGCGGCCCAGTAGGGGCCCAGGCAGCAGTGAGCCGAGCCGGTGACCGGGTCCTCGTCGATCCCGGCGCCGGGGGCGAAGAAGCGCGAGACGAAGTCCCACTCCTCGCCCCGGGACGGGGCGGTGACGATGACGCCGCGAATGGTGAAGGCGCGCATCTGCTTGATGTCCGGGCGCAGACCCAGGACCTTCTCGGGGTCGTCAAAAACGGCCAGGTAGTCCTCCATGCTGCGACCCAGGTAGACCGGGCTCTCGCCCAGAGCCAGGGCCAGTCGCTCGGCGGTCCAGTGGTCGTCGACCTCCTCTTGGGCTCGGATGGGGAAATCGAGCTCGATGGAGCCGTGGGGATGATCGAGGCGCCGGGCGGTCAGCCCGCCGCTGCGGGTGGAGAAGCGCAGCGGCTCGTTGGTCGATCCGCGCTCGTTCCAGAGGACGTGGGCGGCGGCCAGGGTGGCGTGGCCACAGAGGTCGACCTCGAGGGCCGGGGTGAACCAGCGCAGGTTCCAGCCGTCATCGCCGGGGTGGAGGAAGGCGGTCTCGGAGAGGTTCATCTCGGCGGCGACGCGCTGCATCCACACCTCGTCGGCGGGACCTTCGGTCAGGCAGACCGCCGCCGGGTTGCCGGCGAAGGGCTTTTTCGTGAAGGAATCGACCTGGTAGAGGGGGTGGGTCGCGGTGTCGGTCATGGGGTGGGTCCCTCGGTTTCGCCGGTGAGGTCGGCTTCCTCGGCCCGGCAGTCGTAGAGTTCGCTGTTGCACTCGGGGCAGCGCTTCTGGTACCAGGTGAAGTCGCGGCCGCAGTCGGGGCAGCTCCAGCGCGCCCGTTGCCGCTGGAGCCAGGCGGCGTCGCCGAGCTGGGCGCGACGGCGACTCGCGGCGACCACCACGCAGTGGTGCGCCGCGTCGTCGTCGCGGAAGGACTCGAGCAGGCGGCAGGGAAACTCGGGGCAGAGGCCGCAGTGGGTCAGCCCCCGGGCCCGGGCGCAATCGCGGATCTCGCAGTTCCGGCAGAAGACGGCGGTAAGGTCAGTGTAGCAGCCCCGGCAGCGCAGGTCCTCGATAGACCTCTTCCACTCCGCGGCCCAGGCCGCGAGCTGCTTCTCGTTCCCGGCCTCGTTGGCGGCCAGGATCGGGCAGGCCCCGCAGTAGAGGCCGCAGTAGGTCTCGTGACGGTAGTCGGCGATGACGGTTCCTTTGAGCGTCAACCTTGAACGGTCGAGGGCGTCGGCGGCGGGACACTGGCGCGGCGGAGCCGCGAGGACGCCGCGGCGG
>WJMB01000215.1 GCA_014728185.1 Candidatus Coatesiibacteriota bacterium | reverse complement strand
TCACGTCAAGCGCAAGAGGCTGCACGCCTGCCTCGACTCCCTGGGCGAGGTCTGCGGGATGTCCCCCGGCCCGGAGTTGATGCTGAGGCGCATGAAGCTGGAGGAGCTCCAGAGGTATCGCGAGCATCTGCGCGAGCATCTTAGGCGGATCGAAAAGCGAATCATCGAGCTTTCCAACGAATCAGAATCAACAGAGTAGCCGGGATGTGAAGATTCGAGACCCGCGCCCCCTGTGTTTCACCGGCATGTTGAACCTCGCGGAGTGTTGTCACCACGCCGGAGGGTCGCGAATAAGCCGAAGGTATGATCAATACGAACCGCCGCGCGGGCTGTGTCCACCAAACACGTACCTTGTAGCGGATACTAGCGGAACTACGCGAGTATTCGCAGCGGATTACAATCACGATCAGGTCCAAAGTGTGTAGACGAGCCCTTTTTTGGGAACAGATGTTAAGTAGTTGTTTAAACACTTTAGGGCACTCCGGCGACAGCAAGGTCGTCAATCAAGCCAAAAGATGCAACACCAACCCAGCACCACAACAAAGGAGAGTCGAGATGTTCCACCACCACCCCCACCACATGCAGCACGGCCACCACGGTCACCACGGAAAGGCTCATCAAGGTCCCTGCCTCTGTGTCACCCGGCGCTTCCGCTCCAAGGCCGAGAAACTGGAGATGCTGAAGAAGTACAAGGACGAGCTGGAAAAGGAGCTTGCCGGTGTCGAGGAGGCCCTGGACGAGCACGAGGAGTAGCCCGGCCTCTTCGAGGATCGACAAACGGCGGGGAACAACCCCGCCGTTTTCTCTTGTGTGGTGGAACCTGCTCGGACCAGGCGGGACTGACTCGGGGCGGCCTGACCGACTCTCGCCCGTCGAGGACAGCGCTTCTCCTTGTCAAAGAGCGCCGGGTTGTTTACCCTCGTCGCCCGATTGACAATCCTGATAGGTGGATTGGGAGTCGATGCGAAGGTCCGTTGTATGTTCCGAGTGGCGAAAGCACTGCTCATCATCATTGCTTACAACAGTTTACAATCGCGCATATCCGCAAATGACCACCGCCCCCCGTGCTGGTGTATGAAGGAGAGACAGTCCAAGGAAACCGAAAGCAGGGGACTTTGAGCTGCTAACTTACCGATATCAGCACTTTGGCGAGATCAGCCGGCTGAATCAGTACAGATGCTCATCAAGGCGCGGATGAAGCCTTGTGCCCTCTTTGCATCGTAGTCCTTTGCCTGGCTGAAACCCCGGCGCGGTGGCATGTATCTTACAGAGAGAACACGGGAGAAACCCCGGTGGTTTGACTTGCGAACCAGGTCTCATTTGTCTTTCACCGCTCGGAAAGGATTTTGAAGATGCGACAAACACTCGTTCTCTCTTTGACCCTGTTGGCCGCCGCGGTGTTGGCCGAAAGCTACCAGGTCCCCCGCCTGGACTGCGCACCGGAGCTCGACGGCGTCCTCGACGAACCCTGCTGGGACAACGCCGTGCCCTGGGAGGGTTACATCCAGCGCGACCCCGATCCGGGCGAACCCTCGACGGAGATGACCCGGCTCTATCTGGGCTACACCGAGTACGCGATCTACGTCGGTGTGGAGTGCCTGGACTCCGACCCCTCGGGCATCGTTAGCAACCTGCGCCGCCGGGACACCTCCCTGGGCGCCGACGACAACGTCGACATCTGGTTCGACCCCACCGGCAGCGGCCAGACCCTCTACTACTTCGGCACCAACCCCGCCGGCTGCAAGGCCGATGTTCTTTACAACAACCGGGCGACCTTCAGCACTCGCGAGTTCGACGCCTACTGGGACGTGGCCACCCGGATCACCGACGAGGGCTGGATCGCCGAGTTCGAGATCCCCTTCAACAACTTCAAGTTCGAAGAGGGCACCGGCCGGCCCTGGCTGTTCAACGCCGGGCGGGTCATCCGCCGCAAGAGCGAGGAGACCTACGTCGTCAACGTGCCCTACGACCACAACATGTTCTACGTCGAGGACGCCCTGGAGCTCACCGGGATCGAAGGTATCAGCCGGGGCGTCGGCATCACCCTGGTGCCCTACGCCAAGGGCGAGTACCGCAACCTGCCCCAGGCCGGCGACGGCGAGCTCGACGACTGGAACGGTATCGGCGGGATGGATTTCGACGTCGACATCGGTCGCAGCCTGACCCTGGCCGGCACGGTGCTGCCCGACTTCGCCGAGATCGACCTGGACCCCGACCAGTACCAGATCGGTCTGGACCCGGTCTACATCACCGAGACGCGGCCCTTCTTCCTGCGCGACTCGACTTTCTTCAACTTCACCGGTTACAGTCCCTTCTACTCGCGGCGCATCGGCAAGCGACTGTTCACCTCGGAGGGCCTGTACGAGGATTCCCAGATCCTGGCCGGGGGGCGCCTGACCGGCCGCCTGGGCCGTTTCAGCGTGGGCGGCTTCTACGCCCACACCGGCGAAGCGGTGACCGATCTCAGCGCCGAGCCCGAAAGCGACTGGGCCGTGGGCCGGGTGACCTACGAGGTCGGCCCGGGGTCCTTCGTCGGGGCGATGGGCACCGCCCGCTTCGCCCGCGCCGTGGAGACCGACTGGGACATGACCCTGCCCGCCTACGACTACGCCAGCTACGGCGCCGACTTCGACCTCTACTTCGACAAGACCACCTGGAACCTCTGGGGCTCCGTGGTGGGCAGCTACGACAGCCGGGACGAGTCCAACGATTTCGAGGACCAGTTCGCCGTCGAGAGCGGCCTGGCCTTCCGCAAGGGCAACTTCTCGACCTACGTGGAGTATTCGGACAGCGCGCCCCAGTTCGACCTGAGCGAGACCGGCTTCATGTGGGGCGTCCCGCAGAGCCGCAACTTCGTGGGCTCGGCCGAGTACACCTTCCTTTTCCGGGACTCTTTCCTGCGCAACCTCAACCTCTGGGGTCGGGCCAACCTGCACCAACAGCGGAACTGGGAGGAGGCCTTCGGTCAATACGATATGCACGTCCGCACGACGACGAGTTTCATGTGGACCTTCACCCTCCAGGGCTCCCTCGGCTATGACAATTACTTCTACAACCCCGGTGAACGCGACTGGTGGTGGTACGCACAGTTCAACTTCGAAACCGACTACGCCAAGCCGATCTGGCTGGCCAATTACGCCTTCTACGGCACTATGCCCGACTACAACACCATGGGCATGGGCGATCTGATCGCCGACACGGCCGTTTTGATAGTGAACCCCTTCTCATCACTGCGCCTCCAGGCCCAGTATAATTATTACAACTGGTCCTTCCCCGAAGACGAAGGCGTCGAGGACTACGAAATCAACATCTGGCAGGCCACCGCCGATTACCTCTTCACCCGTGAGCTCTACTTCCGCCTGTTCACCCAGGGCTCGGACCAGAACGACGTCTACACCTTCCGCGGCCTGCTGGGCTGGGAGTTCCTCCCCGAGAGCTTTTTATATGTGGCCTACGAGCGCTGGCACGATGACTCAAACGACGACTTCGAGCTGATCAATCAGGGCGTCTTCCTCAAGGCCGATTACACGATCCAGTTCTAAGACGAGAGGGCGGTCGATAATTAAGAGCCGAGGCCTCAAGGGCCTCGGCTTGCTAAACCGAACAAGTGTTCTGGGTGTTTCTGCGTCGGATCAGTTCTGCTCCTGGGCCTTGATGGAACCCCAACTGGTCTCGACGACGCGGGATTCCCATTCGTCGAGATCCACGCGGGCCATCTGCAGGACCTCCTTGCGACCCTCGCTGTCGTTGGTGGTGTCTTGGACCCAGACGTAGGCCAGCAGGTCATCGGTTTTCCAGACCGTATCGACGTCGAACTCGATGTGGTAGTCCTCGCGGTCGCCCGGCGAACCGTAGGGGAACACCTGGCCCTGGCCGGTGGGCAGGAGGTCTCGCATGGTGTAGTTGTAGTGGCGTCCACCGGCGTTGAGGTCGTTTTCGGCGATGGCGAAGAAGACCTTGAGGTGGTCGGTATCGCCGTCGTAGGGGTCGGTCCAGCGGATCGAGGCGTCGAGGAAGCCGTCGGAGCCGGTTATGTTGCCGGTGAACTCGATCATCAGCGGGGCGTTTTTGTTCTTGCGCTGGTTGATGGCGGCGTTGAGCGCCACCGCGGCGGGCTTGTAGTAGCCGTCGACCCAGATGGCCGGCACACCGCTGATGGGCCAAAAGTTTATCCGCGCCTCGCAATCGGCGACATTGTAGAGGTAGTAGGGGTCCTGCGAGCCGGGCCAGTCGACGTGGATGACCAGCAGGCTGAAATAGTCGTGGTGATCTGAGGCGGCTTGCTCCCAAGCCGCGTCCGCGGAGGGACAGTAACCTCAGGTGTAGTTGGTGAAGCCCTCGCCCATCACCATCCGGGTGGTGGCGCCGGCGACGGCGGCGAGGATCATGATCGCGACGAACAACTTGCGCATCTGGTCTCCCTGTTGTTGAGCATGTGGATGTGGGACTGGCGTCGGCTCTGCCCAATCAGCCCGGCCGCCGGTGGTGAATCAAAACTCTGCATCGCCGCCGAGCGGATCCGCCCGCACGGCTGTTGAACAATCAAGACCGTCGGAGCTCGGTCGTGGTGGTCGCTGGGTGACGGCTCATTGGAACAGCTAACCGGCAACGGCGCTGATGGTCGACGAGTCCGGGTGGCGACCGATAACTTCGCTCTCGAGGCCGGTCATTGGCTTGAAGCTGTTCCCGGTGGAACATCCGCGTTTCCACAGCCCTCGTGCGAAACCAAGCCGCATCATCGCTTTGGACTACACTTTCGCGAGGCGTTCATCAGCGTCCGCTAATGATACTTAACCCGAAAAATGGTCCCCGTCAAGCTCTCGTCGTTCGATCGCCGGTCGCCTCGGTTATGGCGGTATGATCACCGCTGCCGTTGGTGGAGAACAACCGCTCGATCTCGAAGCTGAATCCTCTGGGATGGTAGGCGCCGCTGGGCCTGTCCAGCTCGTACTCCACACCGGGGCCCTCGGCGGCCAGGCGGCGCAGGGCGTCGAGAAAGCGGTCGACCTCCTCGGCTGTGTTGTAGATACCCAGGCTGACGCGTACCATGCCGGGAACCTCGCCGCGGTCTCCGGCCAGCATGGCGGCGGCCCGGCGCTCGAAATCGGCTTCGTCGATACGCAGCAGATCGACCACGAAGGGATGGGCGCAGAAGCAGCCGTTACGCACGCCGATGCCGTACTCGTAGCTGAGCACGGCGGCGGTGAGGTTGTGCGGGTAGCCCTCGAGATTGAAGGCCACCACGCCCAGGCGCTCCCCGGCCTTGGCGGGATCGGCGGGGCCGTAGATGGTGAGTCCGGGGATGCTGCGCAGGCCCTCGATCAGGCGCCGGGTGAGTTCTATCTCGTGCTCGCGGACGGCGTCGAAGCCCACCTCGAGCAGCAGTTCCGCCGCGGCGGCCATGCTCACCGCGCCAACGACGTTGGGGGTGCCGGCCTCCAACAGGCCGGGCAGGTCGGCCCAGACGACGCGGTCCCGGGTGACCAGCTTGACGGTGCCGCCGCCGACGCAGGCCGGGCGGCAGTCGGCCAGGGCCTCACGGCGGCCGATGAGTGCTGCTCCACCGAAGGGAGCGTACATCTTGTGTCCGGCGATGGCGATGAAGTCCAGGTGCTCACCGGGCGCCGAACCCTCGATGTTGATGGCGCAATGGGGGGCCAGTTGGGCGGCGTCGATGATCACTCGGGCGCCGTGGCGATGGGCGGCGGCGGCGAGCTGGTGGATCGGGTTGAACTGGCCGGTGATGTTCGAGGCTCCGGTCAGGGCGACCAAGGCCAGGCGGTCGGCCAGCGAGGCGATCATCTTCTCGGCGGCCTCGATATCGATACGCCCCCCCGCGGCCAGCGGCAGGTAGTGGACCTCACCGAAGCGTCGCCAGGGCAGCTCGTTGGAGTGATGCTCCATCGGGCTGATCAGAATGGCCGGATTCTCGGGCAGGGACAGGCAGCAGGCCAGGCGGTTGATGGCCTCGGTGGTGTTGCCGGCGAAGACCACCTCGTGGGGCTTTTCGTCGCCGCCGACGAACTCGATCATCTTGCGGCGGGCCTGCTCGTAGTACTCGGTGGCCACGTTGCTCTTGTAGCCGGTGCCGCGGTGGATCGAGGAGTACCACTCCAGGGTGCGCTGGACCTTGTCGAGGACGGGCTTCAGCGTCGGGGTACTGGCGGCGTTGTCCAAGAAGACATACTGCGCGCTGCCGCCGGTGGCCAGGGGTACCTGGTGGTCGATGCCCACCACCTGGCGGCGCAGTTTCTGGAAGACCTGGGAAAGCAACCGACCTCCCGGAGTCGGGGTACTTCGTGGATCAATATCAGCTAATCAGCAAAACCTAAGTTTACAACCCCGCGCCGCATTGTGCAAGGCTTTCCATTGGTCAATCCACCTTGGTTCGCGTGGCTTACAGGCGAATAAACCTGGTATCAAACACAATCCCGGACGAGTTGAATGAATGGGATTATCACACGTATGCTAATTGGCACTCATCGCTGTTGACTTGTTATCATGTGCCTTGTAGCCCAGCATGCCGTCTCTTTACATGCCCTGCCCGGTGGTGCCAAACACCGACATGCCCGAGTGGGGCGCTGAGAGCGGGGACATTTCAATTCCTGTTTTGCATCCCGGACTTGCAAGGGATACAAGATGCCAACTGCTCTCAATTTGTTGGGGATTATCACCCGAAGCTGAACCTATGTCGAAAACGCAAAAGAGCGGCATTTGGAATTGGAAGTGTTGACAACTACCTTACGAAGGGCTCCAGCTCGATATGCAAACGTTTTTTATCTGCTAAAGTCGCAATTTTAAAAAGCGTTGGGATCACTTAATGGTCACGGATCATGGTGTTACTGGATAACGCTCTGAGACAAGCAGTCAGCAGGCAATCAGACGTGCACATCGTGCGAGCCGCTTGTGGCAGGTACGTGGATTTTCACATTCCCAGGATGCCCGTATCGACGTCACGACGCTCCATTATCAACTGCTTGGCGCAACGGGCTTAGATGACGGTATATCAATCCTATGCCTTCTATTATCAAGCATATATAACCAGCAGGCGCCGAGGGGTTGAGTTGGCAGGCCAAACAGCATTCGGCATAGCCTCGTATCAGCAGCTTTTTCGAAGTGGATCGGTGTTTCGAGT
>WJMB01000214.1 GCA_014728185.1 Candidatus Coatesiibacteriota bacterium | reverse complement strand
GTTCTCGATCACCGACGCGATGCAGCGCTCGGCCGAGGGCCTTTCCGACGCCGACTACGAGTACGTCCTCAAGCTCTACGACGACGTGGTCACCACGGCGGGCTTCGACTCCAGCCTGGAGCTGGTCAAGGACGCCTCGACCCTGCGCAACGTGATCAACCAGGCCCGACAGATCATCAGCCGCGCCGTTGAGCACAAGGACAAGCCCCGGGAGATCGTCGAGGATGCCGAGGATCGCTTCTTCCAGATCGCCCAGGGCCGAGTCAGCCAGGATGTGCACTCCCTGCGGGACCTAATCGGCGACGCCCTGGAGGACATCCGGGCCATCCACGAGAAACGCGCCGTAAAGGACGCCATCCCCACCGGCTACTTCGAGCTCGACGAGCTGCTCACCGGATTGCACCGGGCCAACCTGATCATCCTGGCCAGCCGTCCGGGCATGGGCAAGACGGCCCTGGGGCTCAATATCGCCCAGCGGGCCGCCCTGGAACAGGAACTCGGCGTGGCCTTCTTCAGTCTGGAGATGAGCGCCGAGGAGCTTGTCCGGCGCATGCTCTGCGCCGAGGCCCGGGTGGATTCCCACCAGGTGCGCTCGGGTCACATCGGCGAGCACAATATGGAGAGCTTCGTTCGGGTGGCGGCCCGTCTGGCCAACGCCCCCTTCTACATCGACGACACGGCTGCGCTGACCGTGATGGAGCTGCGCGCCAAGGCTCGGCGCCTGGTGATGCAGCGCGACGTCCAGTTGATCGTCGTCGACTACCTCCAGTTGATGACCGCGCCCCACCGCAAGCCGGAGAGCCGCCAGGTCGAGGTGGCCGAGATCTCCCGCTCGCTCAAGCAGTTGGCCATGGAGCTCAAGGTGCCCGTATTGGCGATGGCCCAGCTCAACCGCGGCGTCACCTCGCGCACGGTCAAGAGCAAGATTCCCCAGCTCTCCGACCTGCGCGAATCCGGCGCCATCGAGCAGGACGCCGACGTTGTCCTCTTCCTGCACCGCGACGACTACTACAAGGTCGGCAAGGAGGACCACCTCGCCGCCGGCGAGGAGGCCGAAGGCCCCGTGGGCTTCGGCAACCAACTGGCCCAGATGAAGGGGGTCAGCCAGGTGATCGTCGCCAAGCAGCGCAACGGTCCGGTGGGCAACGTCTATCTGGTGTTCCGCAACAAGTACCTGCGCTTCGAGAACCTGGACCCCAGCTTCCAGCCCCGACCGGCCGGAGTCGGCGCCGACGACGGCGGCGCGGTCGAGGATCCCTTCTAGGCGGAATAGCGATGTACCCCAACCGACCGGTCTGGGCCGAGGTCGACCTGCAGGTCATCCTGGATAACCTGCGGCGGGTCCGCGAGCGCATCGGACCGGCGGTCAGGCTGATGGCCGTGGTCAAGTCCGACGCTTACGGCCACGGCAAGCTGGAGGTCGTCGAAAAGATCCACCGCTGGTGCGACTGGCTGGGGGTCAGCTTCATCGACGAGGGCGTCGAGCTGCGTCAGGCCGGCTACGATTTGCCCATCCTCTGCCTGGTCTCGCCGCTGCCCGACGAGCTCGACGCCGTGATCAAGTACGGTCTGACGCCCACGGTCAGCGATCTCGCAATCGTCCGGGCTTTGAGCGAGCGTTTGGAGCACTGGGGTTGGGATGCCGCCAACGCGCCGCCCCGCGAGGTGCATCTCAAGGTCGATACGGGCATGGGTCGCCTGGGGGTCTGGCACGCCCAGGCCGCCGGGACGGCCGCCGCGATCGCCGCTCTGCCCGGAGTCAAGCTGGGCGGCCTGATGACCCACTTCCCCCTGGCCGACGGGGCCGACAAGAGCTTCACCCGCGAGCAGATCCGCCGTTTCGACGCCGTCGTCGACGAGCTGCGCGGGCGCGGCCTGGGGCCCGGCCTGCGTCACGCCGCCAACACCGCCGCCGCCCTGGACATCCCGGAGAGCCGCTACGACATGGTCCGACCCGGCCTGGCCCTCTACGGCAGCTACCCCAGCGAGCACGTCGACCGCTCGGTCGGCCTGCAGAACGCCCTGACCCTGCGCGCCCGCCTGGCCGTGGTCAAGCGGCTGCCCGCCGGGACCACCATCAGCTACGGCCGGCGCTACCGCCTGGAGCGCGAAACCACGGTCGGCGTGTTGCCCGTGGGCTACGCCGACGGCTGGCGCCGGAGCCTGACCGGACGCGCCGAGGTGATCTTCCGCGGTCGGCGGCGGCCGATCATCGGCGTGATCTGCATGGACATGTGCCTGATCGACCTCGAGAACTGCCCGAACGCCCGGCCCGGCGAGGTGGTAACCCTGCTGGGCCGCGATTACTCGGGCGAGGTCATCCGCGTCGAGGAGGCCGCAGGCTGGATGGAGACCATCCCCTACGAAGTAACCTGCGCCCTCTCCGAGCGGGTGCCCCGCCACTACCTGGGAAGCCGCTGAGATGAGCCCACACCGACAGCCCGGATCCGCCGCCTTCGGCAGCATCGGCGGCTGGTTGATGGACAAGCTGGAGACCGTCGGCGGAATGCTGGTCTTCTACGGTCGCGCGGTCGGACGCTCCTTCCGGCACTTACCCCGCAGCAAGCTGATCACGACGCAGATGTACCGCATCGGTGTGCAGTCCATCTCCGTGGTGACCCTGACGGCGCTGTTCACCGGCATCGTCATCGCTCTGCAATCGGTCAACCAGTTGAAGCTCTTCGGCGCTGAGGGCTACGTGGGCGGGATGGTTTCGGTGATCTTCGCCCGGGAACTGGGTCCGGTGCTGACGGCGATCATGCTGGCCGGGCGCGTCGGGGCGGCCATGGCCGCCGAGCTGGGCACCATGCGCGTCACCGAGCAAATCGACGCCCTGGAGACCCTGGCCAGCGATCCCTTCAACTACCTGGTCGGGCCCCGGGTCATCGCCGCCAGCATCATGACACCGCTGCTGACCGCCCTGGCCATAGGGGTGGCCCAGGTGGGCAGCTTCTTCGTCTGCATCGTGCTGGCCGGTGTCGATCCGGGAATCTACATCGCCGAACTCGGCTCGCTGACCGACGCCTGGGACATGGTCAGCGGCCTGATCAAAGCCTTCGCCTTCGGTCAGGTCATCGCCGTGATCAGTTGCTACTACGGCTTCAGCACCCACGGCGGCGCCGAGGGCGTCGGCCGCTCGACCACAGCCGCCGTGGTGGTCAGCGCCGTCAACGTGCTGATTGTCGATGTGATCCTGACCACGCTGTTCTTCATCGCTTTCGATTAACCCGGTCTCAGGTTGACCAGGCCGGGGGGGGCGCTGGAAGGCGACGCATGGTGTTGGTTTATTGGGAACAGTAATCTGCGATTACTGAGAGCCTCTGCAGGTCGTTAGTTATTGATGCTTGCCTGGCCCTTTGCGTAAACTGTACATAGCGCCTAGCTGCTCCAGGTGCTGAATGCAGCGACAGAATACTTCTTGTTATGCATTGTTTAGTAGAAGCTACAGGATCAACCGGCGGGGCGGTCGTCTTTCCGGCAATTCACGGTCCGAAGCGCAGGTTAGGGCCGGCGTCGCCAACAAGCGCCGTTCTGCTACAACGAGTTGAGCCATAATGCACTGGGCATAATAGAATGCAATCGGACTAAAAAGGTCATATAGCGAGATGCTCACCGAGGGTTATATTCGTCATCCGGCTGTGTCGCGCTTCTATACCGATACTACCATGCGCAGTCTTATTGCTTGATAATGATGCAATTATGAAACGGGTGGCAATCGAATGGGCGTGTTTTGCATTCCAGTGTGATATTAGAGTGATTGTCAAGCAGGCACCTTGACGTCGCCACTTTTCACTGCTCAAATGTTACAGACTCTTCTGCTGCTACACGCTTAGTATCGGCAGGTTACAATCACGAACCGTGCCGAAGGCGGCAGACGATCCCGAGTTTCTGTTCAGTTGAGACGGTTCCGCTCGAAGAGCAACCCACCGCATAACCCCAGCGCCGCAGCCCGCTAAGCTGATTGCTGGTGATGATTCCCGCGCGATTACCCTGGCCGATGACAAGCTGTTCAACGAACCCCTGATTACCCCGACCTTCGACCGCAGACATGACCGACGAACTCATCCGCTTGGAAAACCTGCAAAAGGCCTTCGGCGACACCGTGGTGCTCGACGGTGTCGAGCTCAGCGTTAACCGCGGCGAGAGCCTGGCGGTCATCGGGCGATCGGGCTCGGGCAAGAGCGTGATGCTCAAGCACGTGCTGGGGTTGATGATGCCCACCGACGGCGACGTTTGGTGCCTTGGGACACACATCAACACCGCCGACCTGCGCGAGCTCTATCACGTGCGTGCCAGGGTGGGCTACGTCTTCCAGTTTGCGGCCCTGTTCGACTCCCTGACGGTGCGCGAGAACGTGGGCTTCTTTCTCGACAACCACGCGGACAAGACGCCCGAGGAGATCGATGAGATCGTCGAGGAGAAGCTGACCCAGGTGGGGCTGCCGGGCACGGGGCCGCTGATGCCGGCGTCGCTTTCCGGGGGGATGAAGAAACGCGCCGGGCTGGCCCGGGCCCTGGTCGGCGAACCCGAGATCATCCTCTACGACGAGCCGACCTCGGGGCTGGACCCCATCACCGCCGCCGCTGTAAACGACCTGATCAACAAGACCAAGGAGTACACCGCCGCGACGACGGTTATCATAACCCACGATATGCACTCGGCCTACAAGACGGCCGAGCGCATCGCCATGCTCCACGAGGGACGGATCATCTTCGACGGTTCCAATCAGGAGATCCGAGACTGCGAGGACCCTCGGGTGCAGCAGTTCATCAACGGTCGAGCCGAGGGACCGATCGATCCCCTCAAGGGCAGCACCAAGCAGCGACCCCAAGAGGCCAACCTTTAGCACCGAGATCGACCGGCGCCGCTGGTCCGGTCAGCCGCGCTGTGCTATTATTGCCGGGTCTCAGTCGGAACATTGGTGTTGACGTCGACTAGAATTGAACCAGTTGCCGATGCCGGGAACACTCGGGCCGCCTGGCGAGTATTATCTACCGAGTGCATAACGTGGGTTATTGAACGGGAAGCCGGGCTCAGCGGCCGGCTGGATGAGCTCCGGAGACGTTGTCCAACCGCGCCGGAGAATAACCTGAGCAAATCCGCCCAAACACCCTAGAGAAGATGGCCAAAAAACGCTCAACCGAGGTCAAGGTCGGCATCACCGTGGTACTGGCGGTGGTGGTCTTCATCGCCCTGCTATTCAGCGTGGGCGATCTGGACTGCTTCCGCGGTGGCTACACCCTGACGGTGATCTTCGACTCCGCCGCCGGACTGGTCCCCGACGCCAAGGTGCTCTACGCCGGCGTGCGCGCCGGTAACGTCGAGAGCGTCGAGTGGTACCGGCCCGAGAACTCCGACGAGCTGAAGGTCAAGGTCGTCATCTGGCTCGAGGACCAGGTAGTCGTCCGCGAGGACTCCGTGGTGGCCATTCGCATCAAGGGCCTGATGGCCGAGAAGTACGTCGACATCTCGCCGGGCTCGCCGGATTCCCCCGCGGTCCAGCCCGGCCGCGTGATCTACGGTCAGACCACCGTGGGGATGGAGGAGCTTTTCGAGTCCGCCGGAAGCATCGTCGTCAAGATCGGCGACGCCCTGGCCGAGATCTCCCAGATGTTCGACGAGGAGGCCGTGGCCAGCTTCAAGAGCACCCTGGCCCACATCGACTCGATGGTCGCCGAGCTCGACGCCCTGATCCGTCTCTCGGCCCCCGAGGTTTCGGCCACCCTGCGCAACGTGCGGATGATCACCGGTGACGTGGCCGGTTTCACCGGCTCGCTGGACCGCATCGGGTCCAAAGTCGAGGATGTGGTGGACTACGTCGGGCCGCGGATCGAATCGACCATGGAGCACGTCGTGTCGATCACCGCCGAGGTCGACAACGTGGTCAGTCACCTGAACGACATCGTCGCAGCCATCGCCTCGGGAGAGGGTACCGCCGGCAAGCTGATCTACGACGACCGAACCTACGAGGAGCTCAATCAGTCGCTGGAGAAAGCCAAGGAGCTGCTCGACGCCATCATCGAGAACCCGCGCGAGTATCTCAACCTGAGCGTGTTCTAATCCATTGCGCGTACCAGTGAGAAAACAGCGCCCCGGGGCGCCGTTTCTTTTTCCCGCCCGAGCGACGCTTTCGGCATTCCGCCGGGCCGTCACGCTTCTTGCTCGCCGCCCGCGCCCCTCCCGGGTGCGCGGGCGGGCAACAAGCGCGCCGGCCCTGGCCACATTCCCAGCGCAACACGCTTCGGGCAAGCTTCTGGTCATCTTGCAAGCCCATCTCATTTCGCCAATCATCTTGCCGGAGTGTTAAGTTGCTGCTATATTATATGTAGCATTCCGGCGGGTAGTAGTCATGCCGAAGGAGTGACATTTTCGAGGTGACGCCTATGGTCTGCAAACAAGCACTGAAAGAAAGCGAGGAGGAGCGACGAAGCGAGCAACGATCCTCGTCTGTACCCTGTTCCTGCTGCTGTCAGCAAGATATG
>WJMB01000213.1 GCA_014728185.1 Candidatus Coatesiibacteriota bacterium | reverse complement strand
ATTAAAGAAAAGGATATAAAAGAATTAATAAAAATATTTGATAATGCTGCTGATGCATATGCGCTAGAAGCATACTGGAAAAAAGTAGAAAACAAAACATATAAAATAAGTAAAACATATGTAAGATGGATCAGCACATATGTGTATAATATGTATATGTGTGATGAGCAGTCAGATAATATAATAAATATATTGAATAATAAAAATAACGTTAACCTAAGTAGTATAAGAGATCATATGCAACGCAAAGAAGAATTCAGAAAAAGTATTTACGAATTAGCTAAATCATCAACGGATATAAAAATAGTAGACCCTTATGCAATTGCATCAGAAGAAAACATAACCGCATTAAATAATGTCGTAGATATAATAATTGAAATAAATACAGATAGTAATATAGTTATTTATACAAAAAGGAGAAATAATAGCCGCTTATTAGCTGATGATGTAGTAGATAGTCGTATAAATAGAGTCTATGAATACGTACAAATGAATACAAATATAAATAAGCTTGAGGTGATTATAATTAATGATAGTTATGATATGCATGATAGGTATTTGGTATTCAATGGTAGAGCTGTAAGATTGAGCAGAGGGCCAATAGACATAAAGAGAACAAGAACAGAAGCAAGCCTACGTTATTATGGTCTGGAACATAGCGCAAATGCAAATATAAAAAAGTTTGAACAGAATATATTTAAAAGATATAAAATCAATTAAAAAGGCCTAACCTCGCGCGGCTTCTTCCACCAGCGATCTTAGCGCCCGGGCGCCGGTGCCGCGTTCGGCGGCTCGGCGGGCGATGCCCCGCAGCTCCTCCTCCCCCAGACCGAACTCCCTTCCCCCAACCAGCGCCAGCTTGCGGAACTGCTTGACCAGCGCGTTGCGCGGCTCGGTGAGCACCTTGTAGAGCTCGTCAACGCTCAGCTCGTCGAGCTGGACTCGATCGTTTACTCCGACGGCTGGAAAGCCTATAACAAGCTCTCACTCAACGGCTTCCACCACAGGCGCATCAACCACCAGGACCAGAGTTCGCCAACGGAAAGAGCCATATCAACGGCATCGAGAACTTCTGGGGCCACGCCAAACGCCGCCTCAAAGCCTATCACGGTGGGTTCAAACGCAACTTCAGGCTATTTATCAGGGAAAGGTCGTTCCGATTTAACCACAGAAACGATGAAAACACGCTCGACTACCTGCAGAATGCACTGCTCAATTGGTCCGATCAGGTTGCATGATGCCTTGAATTGTTAGTACCAATTGCCACTAAGCCACCTTTTAAAACGTGTCAGTCTGCTCGACACCGGCGCGGATTGAATACGTGTAGGCATGCTAGTTTTACCCCTTTCCGGTGTCCCCGCTGCGACACTCCGGGTCCAGGCCGTGGGAGACGCACCACAGGCGGTCGGACTCCCCGGCGGGCAGGGGACGGGTGTCGCCCAGGGTGAGGGCCAGCCAGGCGATGCGGGCGTAGTGCTCCAGGGTCTCCAGGCGGTGGTAGGCCTGAAGCAGGTCGTCGCCCAGGGTCAGCGCTCCGTGGTTGGAAAGCAGAAAGGCCTGGGCCTCCTGGACGTTCTCGGCGATGGAGGCGGCAAGTTCCTCCGTCGAGGGGGTGGCGTAGGGGGCCAGGGGTATCCGTCCTCCGACGGTGAGGATCACCTCGGGGAGCAGGTTGGCGGGCAGCTCGCGATCGGAGACGGCGAAGGCGGTGGCGTAGGGCGGGTGGGCGTGGCAGCAGGCGCCGACGTCGGGACGCCGGGCGAAGGCGAAGAGGTGCAGCTTGACCTCGCTGGTGGCCCGCTTGGCGCCCTGGATGCGCCGCCCGTTCTCGTCCACGACGACGATATCATCGGCGGTCAAAAAGCCTTTGCTGACGCCGGTGGCGGTGACGGCGAACAGGCCGCCCTCGAGGCGCACGGAAATGTTGCCGTCGTTGGCGGCGACCATGCCGCGCTCGTACATCCGCCGACCGACGGCGATGATCCGCTGCTTGACCTTGTGCAGTCCAGCCAGGTTCACGGGGCTCCTCCCGGGTTCGAGACGCTGCGATTATAGCAGATGATTTAGCTCAGCTTTACCACTGGCAATGACGACCGGGCGGTTCCCGAGGGACGCCGCCCGGACGAGTAAGGTGGTGCGGATTCAAACATGTACCTTGCGGGAGACTTCGGCTAGCCGCCGCTCACGGAGGAAGCCGCGGGATGGTACTCCACGGCCGAGGCGGCCAGGGAGCCCTCGACGACCCGGCCCTCGGCTATGTGGAAGATGCCGTGCCATTCGCCGACCTTGATGTGCACCGGTGTGTCGCTGTCGGTGACGATCCGGACAGTCAGGCCGTCGGTCTTGCCCCGGGTGCTGGCGCGCCAGGCCACGTAGGCCGGGCCGTCTTTGATGACCTTGTCGTCACGGCCGCTCTCGTAGCTGCCGCCGGTGTCGAACATGTGCACGTCGACGACCTTGCAGGTGCCGATTTCCGGTGCGATGAAGCCGTTGAACTTGTGGAAGCCGGCCGCGGCGTTGTTCTCGAGGTTGCCCCAGGCGAAGTGGACCTCGGTGACCAGCTTGCCGTCCTCACGCTCCCTGGTGTCGCCCTGCTCGACGCGCAGATGGTTGCCCCGGTTGTCGATCTCGATGGTCATGGCCCGCAGCGCGCCGACCAGGCCGACCAGCAGGATGAGCAAAGTGGTTATGCAGCGTCTCATGGGATCCTCCCGTATTTGTGCAAGTATGTTGCAGAATAAGTATAGGCTTTCGCCCCCCGGGGTTTCAAATCAAGCTGGGTGGCGATTCGGCTGCGTTGAGTAATTGCTCGGGACTGAGGGAGCGGCTTGCCGGGCCGTTGCTCACCACCCGGACTTACTCCGTCTTCAGTCAAGCGTTCATCTCGCAAGCTCTCATTACTTGTTGTTACTACACTTAGGAGTCAGTTGCAACCTGCTGCCGGATCAAATCCAAGTGAGCTGATATCTGGGGTCGCTAAGATCAGACCTGTATTAGCCGCCTCTTTTTGACTGCCGTTTTATGACAAGGATCTGAGCTGAATAACGTCATTTATCAACACATGCAATAATAATCCGATCCTGACAGGGTATACGATCCCTTCGGGATAATGCCGGAGCGATAGGATCAGGCTTGAGGCGCACCTTGATTCAGGGTGTCCTTACGAATGACGGGATTGCCCGGGAACCGCTGTTCGATGGCCCGGCGCTCCGGGGCCGCTTGAGGCGGCTGCGATCATCAAGGCGCCGGGGCGATTCCTCTGTGAGGATCACTCCCGGCGCTTCGGTAATTGCAAGCGGATACTCAGCCGCGGACGGAGCTAACTCCCTGAGGAGTCCAGCTCCTCAACCAGGCGACGGAAGGTGTCACCGCGCTGGGCGAAGTTGAGGAACTGATCGTAGCTGGCGCAGGAAGGAGAGAGGACGACCACCTCGCCGGGGGCGGCCAGCTCGGCGGCCCGGGCGACGGCGCTTTCCAAATCGCCCACCTCCTCGACGGTCTCGAGACCCAGGGCGAAGCCGTCGGCTTGCAAGCTCAGCCGGCCGTCCTCGATATCGTGGCGGATCGAGGCCGCCGTCTTGCCGATCAGCAGGCAGCCCTTGGCCCGCAGGGCGATCTCCCGGCCCAGTTCGCGGAAGCTGATCCCCTTGTCGTAGCCGCCGGCGATCAGCCACAGCGGCTCCTCGAAGCTGCGCAGGGCGGCGATGGTCGATTCCGGTGTGGTGGCGATGGAGTCATTGTACCAGTCGACGCCCCCGACACCGCCCAGATGCTCCAGCCGGTGGGGCGGGGCCTGGAAGGCGGCCAGCTCGCGGCCGATCAACCCGGGCGGGATGCCGTAGGCGTAGGCGGCGCCTGCGGCGGCCAAGGCGTTGGCCGCGTTGTGGTCGCCGCGCAGCTTGAACTCGGCCAGGTCGAGGAAGGGCAGCTCGCTGCCGCCGAAGCGGGCGTAGAGACTCCCCCGTCCCTCGCCCCGGCGGTAGAAGTTGACCTCCCCGGCCTCTTCGAGGGCGAAGTAGAGGCTCGTGGCCGGTGTCAGCTCGGCCAGGGCGGCCACCCGGTCGTCCTCGGCGTTGAGCACGGCCACGTCCCGGGCGTGCTGGTGGCGCAGGATCTGGCTCTTGGCCTCGATGTAGTTCTGGAAGGTGCCGTGGCGGTCCAGGTGGTTGGGCGTCAGGTTGGTCACCACGGCGATGTGCGGCGACCAGCCCAGCTCGTCCAGGTCCTCGAGCTGGAAGCTGGAGAGCTCGAGCACCGCCGGGTGGGCCGGGTCGGAGTCGTCGACGTGGTCCAGCAGGCAGACGCCCATGTTGCCGCCTACCAGGGCGCGGGCGTCGTAGGCTTTGACGATCGCCCCCAGCATGCCCGTGGTCGTCGTCTTGCCGTTGGAGCCGGTCACAGCCAGCACTGGTCCGCGGAAGCGCTCGACGAACAGGTTGGTCTCCGAGCTCAGCGGTACGCCGGCCTCGCGGGCGAACTCCAGGTAGGGCGAGCTCTTAGGCACCGCCGGGTTGACGAAAACGACGTCCGCTCCGGTGAAGTCCCGCTCGAGGTGGCCGCCCAGGTGGAGCTCGACGTCCAGGTCGGCGATCAGCTCCAGCGAGGGGGCCAGCTCCTCCGGGCCTCGCAGGTCGGTGACGGTCACCCGGGCGCCCTTGCGCGTCAGGTAGCGGGTCAGGCCCACCCCGCCGCCGAAGAGCCCCAGCCCCATCACCAGGGCGCGCTGTCCCTCGAGTTCCCTCACTTGACGTCGGCCAGCGGACTGGGGGCGACGATCAACCGATCGCGCACCTCGGGGGCCTGCTCGAGTTCGCCGTGCTCACTGGGCGGGTTCTTGACCTCGTCGACCCGCTCGGGAACCCGGGCGGACTCCAGCTCGTTGAATGGGGGGACGCCCTCGACATCCACGGAGCGCAGCGCCTCGACGTACTCCAGCATCTGGCCGAGCTGGCCGCCGAAGAGCTCCACCTCGTCCTCGGTCAGGCCCAGGCGGGCCAGCCGGGCGATGTGCAGCGTCGTCTCGCGGTTCATCTTCCGAGCCATGGCTCTCCTCCCTCGATGGCCTCCAATGACCGCCCCATTGTAGCACAGTCTAGGACCCCTTCCAGCCCCCACGCTCCACGTTGCGCCTTGACTATCTCTCTCCAGCCCCGTACAATCTCCTCCCAACCACAACAAACACAACGACAAATATGCGACTACTCGGCGTCATCACCTATTACAACCAGCACAAGGGCTACGCCTTCGTTCGACCGCTGATGAAGGCCGCCGGGGAAACCCCCGTCGTCGTCGGCGACGAAGCCGAACGTGAGGAAGCCTGCGGCGGCAACGGACGACCCCTGGGCGAGTTCTTCTTCCACCGCTCGCAACTGGAAAACGCCCCCTACCGGGGGGTCTTCGTCGGCGCCAAGGTCGAATTCGAGCCCGGTGACAAGGGCCTGGTCAAACAGGTCCGTCTCTGCGAATAACCATCACGGGGCGTGGCGCAGCCCGGTAGCGCGCCTGCTTTGGGAGCAGGATGCCGGAGGTTCAAATCCTCTCGCCCCGACCACGCATACACCCAGTTCCGGCACTCGTCGAGCCGCCCAGCACCCGGAATCATCTATCCGCTGGACAGCACGGCGGGTTTTTGCTACAGTTTCCCCCTGCTGCGGTGGGAGTAGCTCAGTTGGTTAGAGCACCTGGTTGTGGCCCAGGAGGCCGTGGGTTCAAATCCCATCTTCCACCCCACATTTGAATCACCCGCCCCGTTTTCGGCCAAAACGCTGAAAACGGGGTTACTTACAGTGGTTCCAATAGCCTTTCCATCGAAGTTCAAGCCATCTGGAAAAAGGAGGTTTTGTAAGGTAATCTGGTGCTTTACTTCTAATCTCATCCAGAGGCTTTGGATATTGCTTAACACATTGAATGCAAAGGAGATGAGCTCTTCTACATCGAGTTCTTTTTCTGGTGTTTGTGAGAGTTCCAACTCTGCGTCATGTAGTTCCTCATTTAAATGCTTCTTCTGCCTCTGGTACGTATCTGAGTCGATTGATTCCTCGTATAGAAATGCACTATCAAGCTTGTCTCGTTTAACTCGTAAACCGTCGATTTTACGCTTCAGAGCTTTCCTTACTATATCAGTATTAACATTACTCTCCTTCCATTTATCTATTATCATACTTGTAAATTGTTTTTTATTATTATCATTTAGTCTGTATTTGTTTAGCAGTTTAATAAATGCGGTTTCAAGAATCTCTTTCGGAGTATTAATGGCTCGGCATTCCTTGTTATAGCAGCGATAGTATGCATATCTGCCACCATTACCTCGTGACCAGCTAGCAGTTAATGGCTTCCCACATTTTTTACAGCGGATAAAGCGTTTTAATGGAAAATCTTCATGATCATTATTGCTGTAATCGTATTTTTTAATATTGCTCAATAATACATTTTGTACTTTATCAAATAATGGTTCACTAATTATCGGATAGAAGTCCCCCATTATTTCAACATTGTATTTTTTTGAATGCATTATTCCTTTATATATCTTATTCTTCAACATATTATCAAGGCTTTGTATTGATATGTGATTTCCACGTGAACTCCGTAAACCCATAACGTTTAGTTTACGTACAATGGCACTTTTTGAATGCTCCCCGGTACTAGCTAACTGAAAAGCAATTCGGATTAAGTGTGCCTT
>WJMB01000026.1 GCA_014728185.1 Candidatus Coatesiibacteriota bacterium | reverse complement strand
TTTCTTGCTATGCGTGAACCGCGCCCCGGAGCCCGCGCGGGCCCGACTACCGCCGGAGGGCTCCCCGGCTGTTCGGCGGCTTTGCAAGAAACGTGCCAAAGCCGGGCCCGGGCGGGACGGTTTGCAACCGGTTGGTCTCCGGGTAGGCCGACGGGGATGTGTGACGCCGGGGGATCAGGCGAAGCGACCGCCGCACAGGTCGGCCGGTTTTGTTATTATCGGGCGGACGCTTTCAAGGGGAAAACAATGCGCATTCTGGTCAGCGAAAATAAAATCCAGCGGCGTGTCGGCGAGTTGGCGGCTTTGATCAACCGCGACTACGCCGGGCGGCGCCTGCTGGTGCTGGGCATTCTCAAGGGCTCGCTGATCTTTTTGGCCGATCTTGTCCGTCGCATCCGGGTGCCGCTGCGCTACGAGGTGGTGGTTATCTCGAGCTACCGCGACGGCACGGAGCCCGGCGCGGTGGACTTCTACGGTGAATTGCCCCAGGCCGAGCCCGACGAGGCGATCCTCGTCGTCGAGGACATCATCGACACCGGGCAGACGATGAGCAAGCTGCGGCGCTGGCTCGACTCCCACTACAACCGCTCCGTCGGCCTGTGTGTGATGCTGGACAAGCAGGGTCGTCGCAACAACGTGGTCGAGCTGGACTACGTCGGTTTCACCCTGGAGACCAACGACTTCCTGGTCGGATACGGCCTCGATTACGCCGGCGGGATGCGCAACCTGCCCTTCATCGCCGCCCTGGAGGAGGGTGAGACGGAATGAGCGGACCCTTCGATAGTCTTGTCGAGCGTTACGAGGCCTGGTACGAGGATCACCCCGACATATTCAATCAGGAGATCGCCCTGCTGCGGACCTATTGGCCGACTTCTGGGCTGCGGCTGGAGCTGGGCAGCGGCACGGGTCGCTTCGGCGCGTCCCTGGGCGTCGAGATCGGCTGCGAGCCCTCGGCGCCGATGAACGCCCGCGCCGTCGAACGCCTGCCCGCCGTGGTCCGGGGCGTCGGGGAGGCGCTGCCCTTCCATGGCGAGGCCTTCGACGCGGTGCTGGCCGTCGGCGTGCTGGCCTTCTTAGAGGACATCGAGGCCGTGCTTGGTGAGGTACGGCGCGTCCTCGTCGATCGCGGTCACCTGCTGCTCGGCTTCATCGACTCGCGGAGCCCGCTCGGTCGTCGTTACGCCGGGGAGCTCACCGACGATCCCTTTTACCGGGCCGCTCGTTTTCACAGCGCCGCCGAGCTCGAGGAGCTGGTCCGGCGCGGCGGATTCGAGACGCCCTTCTTCGCTCAGACCCTCCTCGGCCCGCCGGAGCGACCCCTGGCCCTGCCGGGCTGCGTCCAGGGCAGCGGCCGGGGTGGCTTCAGTTGCTTGGTGGCCCGCAAGGCTCCATGTTGACGCGAGCCTCGGGGCGCTGGTAGTATCGCTTGCAACTCAAACGGCCCTGACGGCGTAGACAAGCAGACACAAACGAGCCTGGAAAGCCGTCGTTACAGGGACCCCGCCGACTTGAACAGCGAAAGAGGCAGCGGCGGTCCGCGGTAAGGAGTCACCCTGAACAAGGTCCTCAAAAGCATCCTGCCCTGGGTCATCATCCTGGGCGGCGCCCTGTTGTTACTGCACTTCCTTTCGCCCAGCGGGCTGGAGGAGAAGAGCATCACCGAATTCGAACGCATGCTGTCCGCCGGCGGCATCGCCAAGGTGGTCATCACCGACGAGGAGCTGCTGGTCTACAAACAGGGCGAAGGCGCCAGTCCCGAGGGTCCAGACTTCACCGTCAGCTACTCCTCGGCCGACAGCGAGTTCATCAATCGTCTGGTCCAGCAGGGGGTCAACGTCAGCGAGGAGAAGGGCCAGGGGATGTTCTGGACCCTGTTGATCTCGCTGGGTCCGGTGATCCTGATCGTGGTGCTCTTCCTCTTCATGATGCGGCGGATGCGCGGCGCCGGCAACCAGGCCTTCCAGTTCGGCAAGAGCAAGGCGCGGTTGATCAACCGGGCCAAGAACAAGATCACCTTCGACGACGTCGCCGGCTGCGACGAGGCCAAGGAAGAGCTAACCGAGGTCATCAGCTTCCTGCGCCAGCCCAAGAAGTTCCAGAAGCTGGGCGGCAAGATACCCCACGGCATCCTGCTGGTCGGACCGCCGGGCACCGGCAAGACCCTGTTGGCCAAAGCCGTGGCCGGTGAGGCCAACGCGCCCTTCTTCAGCATCTCCGGTTCCGACTTCGTCGAGATGTTCGTCGGCGTGGGCGCCTCCCGGGTGCGCGACCTGTTCAACACCGGCCGCCGCAACGCCCCCTGCATCATCTTCGTCGACGAGCTCGACGCCGTGGGGCGCCAGCGCGGCGCCGGTCTGGGAGGCGGACACGACGAGCGCGAGCAGACCCTCAACCAACTGCTCATCGAGATGGACGGCTTCGAGACCGACGAATCGGTCATCCTGATGGCCGCCACCAACCGCCCCGACGTCCTCGATCCGGCCCTGCTGCGTCCGGGCCGCTTCGACCGCCAAATCGTCGTCGACCTGCCCGATATCGACGGCCGCGAGGCCATCCTGCGGGTCCACGCCCAGGAGAAACCCCTGGCCGACGACGTCGACCTGCGCAAGATCGCTCGCAGCACCCCCTTCTTCTCCGGAGCCGATCTGGCCAACCTGCTCAACGAGGCCGCCATTCTGGCCGCCCGTTACGACATGAGCGCCATCACCCAGGAGGTGATGGAGGAGGCCCGGGACAAGGTAATGATGGGTCCGGAGCGGCGTTCGCGCCGCCTCGACGAGACCGACAAGCGGCTGGTGGCCTACCACGAGGCCGGTCACGCCCTGGTTTCGCTGCTGCTGCCCGGCTACGACCCGGTGCACAAGGTGACCATCATCCCCCGGGGTCGCGCCCTGGGCTTGACCATGCCCCTGCCGCGCAAGGAGCGGCTCAACTTCGATCCCGACTACCTCAAGAAGCGCCTGGCCGTGCTGATGGGCGGCCGCGCGGCCGAGGAGATCATCTACAACCGGGGCAGCTCCGGCGCCGCCAACGATATCGAGAAGGTCAGCGAGCTGGCCCGCCGGATGGTCACCCAGTGGGGAATGAGCGAGCGGCTGGGACCTATCGCCTTCGGCCAGAAATCCGAGGAGATATTCCTCGGCCGCGAGATATCCCAGCACCGCGACTTTTCCGAGCAGACCGCCCAAATCATCGACGACGAGGTCCGGCGCATCGTCGAGGAGGCCCACGCCACGGCCAAGCAGCTCCTCACCGAGCACCGCGAACACTTGGAGAGAATGGCCGAGGCCCTGCTGGAGCGCGAGACCCTGGACGACGTCGAGGCCCTGGCCCTGGCCCGCGGCGAGGAGCTGCCTGAGTACGACCGCGAGCTGCCCGATCTGCGCGCCGAATACGCCCGGGAGCAGGCCGAGGAGCGCAAGCGTCGCCTGAAGGAAAGCGACGATCCCGCCTACTGGCCCGGTGACGATCCCGACGCCGCCGACACCGCGCCGCTGGGTAGCGGAAGCCCCGCCGAAACCGAGGACGAATGATTCAACCTTTTCAACATTGCGAAACCGGGCGGCGCACCAGCCGCCCGGCGCCGTTTTCACCCCCGCAGCGGGATGGCCGACGGCCCGATCGGTTGTCGTCGTTCCCTTTGGTCGTTCCGGAAGCTTCAGCATATGTGTTGGATAGGCAAAAAGTAACCTGCTGCCTGGTTTAGCTCTTGCAACGTCGGGGGTTTGTTCGAATTGACAGCCAACAGTAGAGCAAGCATCGTGAACTACTCCCTCGTATCCGCTCTCGGCAGTTGTAAACGCCGGTTCGGTTCGCTGTGGTGTTCCCTTATCTAAACCCGTTCACATGATGCGGGAGCCAATCGCCCTTTACCGCTGGTAGCCTAACACCGTTGAGAAACGGCAACCCTTAAGCCGATTCTCGACCGCCGCTGTCTGAAACAAGGTGCAACAAGTCATGCGCTACCGTATCCGCCCCTGCCGTATCGACCGGCCCGCCGACGCCGTCGCGCTGATGGAGCGCGCCGGTGTCTCCAGCGCCGGCGTGCGCCTGATGATCCCCAAGCTGAGTTTCCACGTCCTGCAGATTGCCGGCCTGCGCTTCACCCCGGCCACGATCCTCAAACAGGAGGCCCTCGTCGTCGGGGCCGAGGCCGCCGTGCACAAGGGCCTGGTGGTACGTGGAGTCGAAACCACCGACGTGATTCTCGGCGGCACCCGGGCGCAGCTCGACCGCCTGCGCGCCAAGCTCGACGGTCAGCAGTTCGGACTGGGCGCCCTGGCCGAGGAGCTGGGCGCCGTCCTCGACGCCCTCGAGGGCGTGCCCGTCTGGCGGGTCCGGGGGCGGGAAATCGACCTGAGCGAGCCCCGGGTGATGGGCATCCTCAATCTGACCGAGGACTCCTTCTCCGGCGACGGTCTGGCCGCTGACGCCGACGCGGCCCTGGAGCGGGCCGGTCGGATGATCGATGAGGGCGCGGCGATCATCGATGTCGGCGCCGAGAGCACCCGTCCCGGCGCCGAGCCCGTCCCCGCCGAGATCGAACTGGCGCGCCTGCTGCCCGTGGTCCGCGCTCTGGCGGAGCGTACCGACGCCCTGATCAGCGTGGACACCTACAAGGGCGCGGTGGCCCGGGCCTGCCTGCAGGCCGGTGCGCACATCGTCAACGATATCACCGCTCTGCGCGGCCTGGGCGATGACTCCGGCACGGCGGAAGCCGTCGCCGAGTTCGACGCCGGGGTGATCCTGATGCATATGCGCGGCACCCCCCGCGACATGCAGCGCGATCCCGCTTACGACGACCTGGCCGGCGAGCTGCACGCCTTCTTCACCGAGCGCGTCGCCGCCGCCATCGCCGCCGGGATACCCAGCGGGAACCTGGCCCTGGACCCGGGGATCGGCTTCGGCAAGCGTCTGGGGGACAACCTGGCCCTGCTCAACCATCTTGAGTGGTTCGGCGGCTTCGACCGCCCCCTGGTGATCGGGGCCTCACGCAAGTCCTTCATCGGAACGCTCAGCGGCGTTGAGGTCGGGGACCGCCTGTCCGGCACCCTGGCCGCCCACACCGCCGCCCTGCTGCGCGGGGCCGGAGTCCTGCGCGTCCACGACGTCGCCGCCGCCGTCCAAGCGGTCAAGGTGGCCGCGGCGATCGCCGGAACGGGTCAATGAAGGTCCTGGCCGCCACCGTCGCCCTGCCGGTGTTCATCGGTCTGGGCCTGGGCGCCCTGGCGCTGACCATCGGCCTGTCGGCGGACTGCCGCGAGGACGTCCCGCCCCTGGCCGAGCGCAACCGGCTGGAGCGCGCCGAGACCGCCCTGGCGGTCCAGCTCCTGTTGGTCCACCTGGCCCACGAGGAAACCGCAGCCTTCGAGACCGGCGGGTTGAAGTCTCAGCCCCTGGAAGCAGAGCCGGAGGAGCGTCGGGCCGCCCTCGAGGCCTACCGCGCACTGGCCGATTACCTGGGAGCCCTGGAAACGCGCCTCGCGGCCGAGCACCCTAACGCCCCCCTCCTCGACGAGTTGATCTCCCTCTGGGACACCTACCTGCGCCTGGCCGTCTCCTGGCTCGAGGTCCAGCAGGAGCTGGAGGTGGACAGCGGCTTCAACAAGTACCTGGAGCGCCCGCTGAAGAGCGAGCGCCCCTATCTGGTCGAGGTCGACCGTCTGCTGGCCCGGGCCGATGTCGAACGCGCCCGAGCGATGGGCGGCATCGTCCTGGGCCAGCGCTCTCTGGTCTGGCGCCGGGGCGCCGAGATCTCCGCCGCCGTCCTGGCCCGCTAGACACCGCCCGCCTCCTGGTGTACGATTGCTCCGTCAACCTCCCCCCTCCAGACCCAACCAGTACAGGACCCCAGCGCCGACCGGCTTGCCGACCGGCTCGCCGGTCGACCGGTCGACCGGTCGAAGAGTTATCGTGGTTGACAATAACCAACCGATACGAACTGATTTCACGATCCTCCGAGAACCTGGCGGCCGGCCCTTTCCAATCACCATGACCCCGCCGAACGACCCCGGACCAGCGAGGTGAATCTTGTCCAGCAAAACCATCCCGCGCGGCCTCTTCCTCATCGTCCTATCGGCTCTGCCGTTCCTGCTGGGCTGCGCCGCCGAGCCACGCCTCGGTGAGAAAGATGCGACCTGGGGCCTGGCCGGCGTTGTCCTGCCCAACGCCGAATGGCGCCTGATCGAGAGCGACGACGCCCTGCTGGTGCGCCGCTACTACCGCACCAGTCTGCTGGGCGAGCTCAAGCTCTACTACGGCGGCGAGGGCCTGCAGACCGAGACCCAGATCCGCAACGCCGGCGAGGAGCAGGACTTCCTCCTCGAGGCCGCCGACATCCTGCGCGAGCAGATCGAGCTCTCCGGCAACCAGGTCCGCCTGGAGAACCTGGAACCACGCTTGCTCACCGATCCCTACCTGGCCGCCGAGTACAGCTATCACGACCGCACCGCCGGACATGACCAGTTCCACCTCGAGCGCCTCTACTTCGTGGGCAGCCGCTACTGGTTCCTCGACGCCGGCTGCCTGGCCGAGGAGGAAGAGGTGCTGCGCCCCGAGCTGCTGGCCGTCCTCGACAGCCTGGACTTCGGCGAGGACCAGTTCCCCGACCGCCAGACCACGCCCCTGGACGAGGATTTCGAGCCGCTGAGCGAGCAGGAGCTGGAGAGCATGGAGGAGTTCAGTGGAGACTGGAATCTGTAGCCCCGCTGGTCAAATCCGTCGATATCTGCTCCCAGCGCTCGCCTGTCTACTGTTCAGCGGCGGCTGTGTCAGCGAACCCGGCCCGGGAACGACGGTTCGCCGGGGCGGGTACGCGGTGACCACACCCAACGACGCCTGGGAGCCTCGGGAAGCGCCGCAAGGTCTCGCCCTGTCGCGCCGCGAGGGTGACGCCGACGAGACGGCCTACCTGGAGCTCCAGCCCTTCGACGACTACCTGGACGACGAGGACTACGCCCGCGTGGCCGGGCTGACGACCGTCGTCCACAACGATCTGGTGACACTACTGCGCCGCGAGGTCGAGACACGGGCGACGGACGTGCGCTGGATCGCCGGTCCGGCGCTTTGGGAGTCGCCCACCATCGGCGCGCTGCTCCACTTCACCGATGAGCAGGAGCAGCTTTACGCCCCGGAGCGGGCCGTCTGCTTCAACGAGGCCGCCCTGGTCCTCGTCGACGGTGAGCTGCATTTCCACCACGCCTACGGCTACGCCGACTGTCTGCCCGCGCTGCGGGGCGAGCTGGACGCCCTGCGCAACACACTGGTCTTCGAAGACCGCCGCCTCTTCCCGACGGTCGAGCCGGCGTCGGAGCGCTGAAGCGGGACCGCTGGTCTGCATGGCCGATTGTCCTGAGCCGTTGTCGGGATGCGCACCTCCGCTTGCCAAACAGCAGGTTCCGGTCGGCATCAGCTCATACTGGTACCGCCGACTACAACCACTTCGAAGCTTCTGTGCTGGAAACAACCAGGTCTGCCGGTGTTAATCCGGCGCCAGCGGCGGCTTGACAACGGTCCATTCAACCAAGCAGCTGTTTTATAGAGAACTCGGAGCATGTCGCCAGACGCCTTAACCAGCCTGCGGTCGAGATGTATACTCGGCCTCGTCGCCCTCGCCGTTCTACCGCTCTGCGCCTGCGATGGTCGGGAGGACGAGGTCCCGGAGCGCACGGCCCCGGAGATCGTCGTCGGCGGCGACGATGACGACGACGGTACCGCGGACGTCGGTCCCGGCGCCGAGTACACCATCGGACCCTACACCCTGCGCACGCCCAACGCCCTCTGGCGCAACCTCTCTTTTCGCGATCGGCTGTTCTTCGCCCGCCGCTCCGGTCCCGAGGTCAACGACGAGATCGCCTACCTCGAGGCCTACTCCCTGCCCGTGGTTCCCGAGAGCGTCCGTCGCGCCCTCGACGCCGGCTCGCGCCTGGACAACGCCCTAGCCCAGGCCCTGATCGGACTGCTGGAGGAGAAGGTCCCCGGCGTCGAGGTTCAGGAGACCCTGACCGGCTACCACGGCAGTCACCCGGCGGCCACCGTGGTCTACCGGGACCGGCGGGAAACCTTCCTCGGCGTCGAAGCCACGGCGCACAACGAGGTCACTCTGGTGCAGGTGCCCCGCCGTTGTCACCTGATCGCCGTCTATTGCTACGCCGACTACGCCGAGACGTTAAGCGGCGAGTTCTCGCAGTTGGTCCACTCGTTGCGCATCGAGCC